>CAZDYS010000206.1:0-7033 GCA_964509445.1 uncultured Planctomycetaceae bacterium | reverse complement strand
AGGCTCGACTGGGCCAAGTAGCCCGAACCCGCACGAACGGAGCGCACGAGGGCGGGACCCTGATCCAGTTCCAATTCGACTCGCGCACCGATCGCATCAACATTGCCGGGCGGGCCCTCGAGGACCAACTGGAGGACATCGGCATGCTGCACGGCGGACTGCGCCACGTTACGCATCAACCTGATTCTCGGCCCCGTCCTCGAGGCGATCCACAGATCGAGTTGTCCGTCCCCGTCCCAGTCCGTGGTGACCGCGGAGCGCGCGTCGTCGTCGAAATCGAGACCACTGATTCCGGAAATGTCACTGAAGTGACCACCGGCACTACTCGGGCCTTGGAACACGCAGTTCCGCTCGTGTCCGCTCCACGAATCCCCCTCCCGCAGCATGCGGTGAATGGCGATCCAGCCGGACTGGTAGCGTTCGTCGCGCCCGCGTTCGGCGCGTTCGGGAGAGTGCGACACGACCTGCCGCCAGAAGAAGCTTCACAAGTCGTCGTCGGAACGACCGGTCACGAAGCCGTTCGGTACGAAGATGTCGGGACGGCCGTCGCTGTTCCAGTCCCCGAAGATCGCGCCCCAGGCCCAGCGTCCCATCGTGATGCCGGCGTCGAGCGAGATGTCCTCGAAGGTCCCGTCGCCGCGGTTGCGGAACAGCGAGTTGCCGCGCGCGTGCCGCTGGAAGAGCTCGCGCGACTCTTCCTCGAACGACTCGTGGAAGTTGCGTTGGTAGGCGATGCGTCCGCCGGCGGCCGAGAACATGTTGCTGACCAGGAGGTCCATGAAGCCGTCCCCGTCGACGTCGGCCCAGTCGACGCCCATGCCGGCCGAGACGTCTTCGACGCCGGCCTCCGCCGCGACGTCGCGGAAGCGCCCCTCGTCGTTGCGGTAGAGGTTGTTGCGCCCGAAGTCGTTCGCGACGTACAGGTCCGGGTCGCCGTCGCCGTCGTAGTCCTCCCAGGAGGCCGCGAGCGTGAAGCGTCGGTTGTTCTCGTCGAGCCCGCGCTCGACCGTCACGTCGACGAAGCGGAGCTCCTCCCCCTCGGAGCGGTTCTCGAGCAGGAGGTTCGCCTGGCCGTTGTTCGCGTCGTGGTAGGGAACCGGGAAGCCGGTGCCCTCGTAGGGCGTGAAGTAGCAGCACACGTAGACGTCGAGGTCGCCGTCCAGGTCGTAGTCCGCGGCCGCCATCGTCGTCATCTGCTGCGCCTCGAGCGCCTGGACGCGCTCGAACCGCCCTCGACCGTCCCCGCGCAGGAACACCACCTCCGTGCCGAGGTTGACCACCAGGTCGAGGTGCTCGTCGGCGTCGAGCGGCAGGAGCAGCGCGCTGCGCGAGAAGTCGAGGAAGTCGGCGCCGGAGCCCGCGCTCGCGTCCTCGAACGCGCCCCGATCCGGACGTGCGAGCAGCAGCCGGTTCGGCAGGCCGCCGGGCTGGCTCAGGTACAGGTCCTCCCGGCCGTCGCCGTTCACGTCTCCGACCGCGATGCCCGCCGCGGCGCCCACGAAGAGCGTCCCCAGCCGCCGGTCGAGGAAGCCGCCGAGCTCGTTCATCCCGAGCGTCCAGTCCCGCGCGGGGGGACGCGTCAGCGGCAGCGCCCCGGTCGTGCCGAGCGGCTCTCCGGCGACCTCCGTGAGGTCCTCGACGCGCAGGGACCGCAGCGCGAGCCCGTCGTCCCCGAGGCGCCAGCCGGTCGCCCAGCGGGCGGTGCGCTCCGTGGCGCGCTCGCCGTCTCGGGCGAAGCCGTGGACGAGGAGACGCGCGAGGAAGCCTCCCTCGAGCGGCTCGTAGGCGACCACCTTCCACTCGAGCTCGCGCACCTCGCCGGCGCCGGCGCGGAAGGCCTCGATCGCCGTGCGGAGCCCGTCCGCCCCGCGGTGCTCTCCGCCGGCCGCGGGCGCACGCCGGACGCGGTGGCCGCGGGGGGTCTCGAGGTCCGTCTCCGGCGGCGCCTCGCGGCTCCACCAGAGGTCGCTGCACGCGAAGTCGGCGGCAAGCGGCACGTCCGGCACCCCCTCGGCGCCCTCGAGCGCTCGGACCAGGCGGCCCAGGAGCTTCTTGGCCTTCTCCGCGTGGGCCTCCTCGACCCACTCCGAGGCCTCGAGGTCGACCAGCGAGAGGGCCTCGCGCAGCTCCGGCGCGGCGCGCTGGTGACCGTCCACCGGGACCACGTCCTGGGCGGAGACGGCGGAGGCGAGGGCGAGCGCGCAGAGCGTGGAGGCAGCCGGCGACATGGGGGTCTTTATAGCCCCGGGGTCGCTCCCCTTCGCGAGCCGCCTCCCGTTCCTTGCCCGTCCCGCACACCAGGGCTAGGATCCTCCGCCCGCACGGCCCCGCTCCCGGGGTCGCGCCCTTCTCGGCGGAGAGGTGGCAGAGCGGCCGAATGCGCTAGATTGCTAATCTGGTGACTCCGTTTACGGGGTCCGCGGGTTCGAATCCCGCCCTCTCCGCCATCTCCCCCACCGACCTTCGGGTCTTGCCCCGGCCCGCCAGCGGGTCTTGCCTGGGAGGCTGTCTTGCAAGGTGTTGCGCAGGGTGCTGTGCGAGGAGTCGAGCGTCGAGCCGGGCCGCTGCTCGTGGTCCTGGGGCTCCTCCTCTCGAGCTGCGCGGTGGACCGCACGCTCCGGATCCGCTCCACGCCGGAGGGCGCCAAGGTCCGTCTGGACGGACAGGCGATCGGGAACACGCCGCTCGACGTGCCCTTCGAGCACTACGGCACGCGGCGGGTGACGGTCAGCCACCCGGGCCACCTGACCTACTCGCGCGTCCACTCGTTCGAGGCGCCGTGGTACGCGCGCTTCCCGCTGGACCTGATCTCCGAGACGGTCTTCGGGTTCTGGTCCGACACCCGGCGCGTGGACGTGACCCTCGAGCCGGGACTGGACGAGATCGACGTCCCCACGCTGCGCGCCGTCATCGAGCGCGCCGGAACGCTGCGCAACGCGGGACCGGAGGGGCCACGCCCGCTGCCGGAGGAGCCGGTCGTGACGAAGCCGGAGACCTCCGAGGGATCTCCGCGATGACCCGCGCGCTCGTGATGGGGCTCGGCAGCTTCGGCGGCGGGCTCGGCATGACGCGCCACCTGGTTCGCTCCGGTCACGAGGTGACCGTCACGGACCTGCGCTCCGCGGAGGACCTCGCGAGCCCGCTGGCCGCGCTCGAGGGCCTCGGCGTGCGTACCGTGCTCGGCCGCCACGAGGAGCGCGACTTCGAGGACGCCGGCCTGGTCGTCGTGAACCCGGCCGTGCGGCCGGACCACCCGCTCGTCGGCCTCGCGCGGGCTCGCGGAGCACGCGTCACGTCGGCGACGGAGCTCTTCCTCGAGCGCGTGCGCGCGCGCGTCGTGTGCGTGACCGGCACCCAGGGCAAGAGCAGCACCTGTCACCTGCTGGCGGGACTCGTGAACGGCGCCGGAGGCCGCGCCCACCTGGGCGGGAACATCGGCGGCTCGCTGTTCGACGTGCTGGAGGACATCGCTCCGCGCGACGTCGTCGTGCTGGAGCTCTCCAGCTACCAGCTCGAGGCGCTCGAGGACCCGGACCGCCTCGCGCGCGAGGCGCGCGAGATCGAAGCGGTCGCGATCACGAACGTGCTGGCCGACCACCTCGAGCGGCACGGTTCGCTGGAGGCCTACCGCGCCGCCAAGCGGCGCATCCTGTCCCTGCTCGCGGAGGGCGGCACGGCGGTCCTCCCGCTCGAGGGCGGACCTCCGGCGGCCTGGGAACCGCCGCGCGGGCGCGTGCTGCGGCGCTCCGTCGTCGCGCCCGCGGACCTGTGCCTCCAGGACGGCGCCTTCTCCGTCGAGGACACGATCGTCGCTCCGCTGGACGCCCTGCGTCTCGCCGGAGCGTTCCAGCGCGAGAACGCGCTCACGGCCCTTGGGCTCGCGCGCGCGCTCGGGTTCTCGGCCTCCGCGCTGGCCGCGGCCCTCCCCCGGATCGACGGCCTCGACCACCGGCTCCAGCGCCTCGAGCCGGTGGCCGGGCACGAGGTCTGGGACAACGGCGTGTCCACGACGCCGGACTCCACCGTGGCGGCGCTCGCGTCCTTCGACGAACCGGTCCAGCTCCTGGTCGGCGGACGCGCGAAGGACCTGCCGCTCGACGAGCTCCTCGCCTGCTGTCGCGAGCGCGCCGCCGGCGTGGTCTGCTTCGGCGAGGCGGCCTCCGCCTGGAGCGACCGCTTCGAGGCCGCCGGCGTCCCCTGCGCGGTCGCGAAGACGGTCGAGGACGCCGTTCGGCTCGCCCTCGACCTGGCGCCGGAGGGCGCTCCGCTCCTGTTCTCCCCGGCCGCCGCCAGCTTCGACGCCTACCCGAACTTCCGAGCGCGTGCGCTCGCCTTCCGGCGCGCCGTGGAGGCGTGCCGCGTCTCGACCCCATCGGCATGACCCAGCTCTCCCTTCGCCCCGCGCTCGCGAGCGAGCTCGACCGACTCCACCCGTTCCTGCGCACGGCGCTCCAGCGCGCCGCTGCCTTCGCCGCCCGGTTCCACGCCGACGAGCTGACGACGGAGCACCTGTTCGCCTCGCTGCTCGAGGACGAGGAGTCCGCGCTCACCCAGACCGTGCTGCACGCCTTCGCCGATCCGGAGACGATCGCGGTCGAGGCCGTGGCGCTCGCACCCGGGATCATGGTGGTGTCCTCGGACCGCTGCATCCCGTTCTCCGCCCGCGGCGTCGACGTCCTGGAGGCCGCCCGCACACGGGCCGCCGAGCGCCGCCACGCGGACATCACGCCCGCCCACCTGCTGCAGGTGTCCTTCGAGGCGCTCGAGGAGGAGCTCGCGGGCGCGCTGCGCGAGGCGGGCTGGTCGGGAGCCGCGCTGGACGAGGACCTCTCGCCCTCGGAGGAGCCGGTCCCGGCCGAGGGACCCGTGCTGCGCCGTTTCGACCAGGACGCGCGGCGCGCGATGAGCGCCGCCGGCCGCGTGGCCGACCGGCTCGAGCGCGGTGAGATCAGCCCGGCCCACCTGGTCGTCGGCTGCCTGGAGGTCGGGACCGGCCTGGAGCCGACGAGCGGCCTGACGGCGACGCGCGCGCGCCTGGCGCTCTCCGGGCGTGACGAGGACCGGACCCCGCTGCCGGAGCGCTCCCTGGAGGTCGAGGACGAGCTCCTCGAGCACCTCGCGGGTCTGCCGGAGGGCGGCGGGTCCGCCGACCTGCTCGCTCGCTGGGTCCAGCACGGGACGGACGAGCTGCGCGCGCTCCTGGCGCGCCAGAAGATCACGCCGGCCCTCCTGGAGCACGCCACCGGGGCCTTCGAGGACCCCGCGGACACGGGCTGACCGGCCCGCTCGCGCCCTCGAGCGCGCCACGCCCTCGACGCACGGCCCGAGCTGCGCTATAGGAGGGAGCCGTGGCTCGGAATCCTCCCGGGCCCAGCCATGTCGCTCTGCCAGATCTGCCAGAAGAACGCCGCCACGGTCCACGTGACGGAGATCCAGTCCTTCCCCGTGGTCGCCCCCGGGGAGACCACGGACGAGGAGCCGAGCTTCCTCGAGAAGCACGTCTGCGAGGGCTGCGCCAAGCGCAGCAAGGTGCCCCACTCGGGCGTCGTGCCCGAGGACAAGGGCATGCACCTCCTGAACATGCTCAAGGAGTCCGCGCGCCGCGTCCGCCAGGAGAGCGCGCTGACCTGCCCGGACTGCGGGATGACCTTCGCGGAGTTCCGCAGCAAGGGGCGCCTGGGCTGTCCGAAGGACTACGAGATCTTCCGGCAGCAGCTGCAGCCCCTCCTGCTCCGCATCCACAACGCGGCCCAGCACGTCGGTCGGGTCCCCGACCAGGAGCAGCGGGAGCGCCGGGACCGTCTCACGGACCTCCGCGAGAAGCTCGACCAGGCGGTGCGGGACGAGGCCTACGAGAGCGCGGCGGCCCTGCGGGACGAGATCGACCAGCTCGAGAAGCGCGCCGAGTAGGCCTCGCCGCCCGAGGAGACGGGCGGGCTAGGAAATGCCCTCGGGGCGGTCCATAATCCGCGTCATGCGGCGATTTTCGCTTCTACCGGACCGTCTCCAGGCAGGGAACGGTCAACCCGAAGGCCCTTTCGCGTCGATGGAATCCCCCGTGGCTCGCGCTTTCCCCCCGAGCCCCCCGGCCGAAAGGACTTCTCCCCTCTCAACCAGCCACCATGTTTGATCGCTTCACAGATCGCGCCAAGAAGGTGATGAACCTCGCCCGCCAGGAGGCACAGAGGTTCAACCACGAGTACCTGGGGACCGAGCACGTCCTCCTCGGTCTCGTTCAGGAAGGCAGCGGCGTCGCTGCCAACGTCCTCAAAAACATGGGGATCGACCTGAACAAGATCCGCACCGAGGTAGAGAAGATCGTCAAGACCGGTCCCTCGATGGTCACGATGGGCCAGCTGCCCTTCACGCCGCGCGCCAAGAAGGTGCTCGAGCTCTCGATGGAGGAAGCCGGCAACCTCGGCCACAACTACATCGGGACCGAACACCTCCTGCTCGGCCTCATCAAGGAGAACGAAGGCATCGCGGCGCAGGTTCTGATGAACCTGGGCGTGAAGCTCGAAGACGTGCGCGAAGAGGTGCTCGACTTCCTCGGTGCCGACACGGCCGACGAAGAGGACGAAGAGACGACGCTCTCCGACAGCCCCCACGGTCAGGCCGGCAGCAAGAGCAAGACGCCGGCGCTGGACTCCTTCGGCCGCGACCTCACCGAGCTCGCCCGCGAAGGCAAGCTGGACGCGGTCATCGGTCGCCAGAACGAGATCGAGCGCGTGATCCAGATCCTCTCGCGCCGCACCAAGAACAACCCCGTGCTGCTCGGCGAGCCGGGCGTCGGCAAGACCGCCATCGTCGAGGGCCTCGCGCAGCAGATCGTCGAGAACAACGTGCCCGACATTCTGCGCAACAAGCGCATCGTCGTGCTCGACCTGGCCCTGATGGTCGCAGGCACCAAGTACCGCGGTCAGTTCGAGGAGCGCATCAAGGCCGTCATGACCGAGGTCCGTCGCGTTCGCGACGGCGTCCTCTTCATCGACGAGCTCCACACGCTCGTCGGCGCTGGCGGAGCCGAGGGCGC
>CAZDYS010000205.1:0-7038 GCA_964509445.1 uncultured Planctomycetaceae bacterium | reverse complement strand
CTGCGGAGCATGCGGGCGAGCTCCTCCGCGCGCTCGCTGCCCGCGGGCGTGAGCTGGGGGTCGCGTCCTCCGGCCTGCTTCTCGGCGTGCCGGACCAGGAAGACGAGCAGCGGCGGCCGCTCTTCGTCCTGCTGCGCTCCCCCGGCGCGGGGGGCGAGGAGCGCGAGCAGGGCCAGGGTCGAGAGGGCGAGGGCGGAGAGGAAAGCGCGAGGCGTCGGCATCGGTTGGCTCCGTTCGGGCGAAGGAAGGGGGGTGGAGAGCCCTGGGCCGAAGCGCTCGCACGCTCTCCCACGGAGGACGCCCGCACGGGACGGGCACGCCATGGACGAGACGAGCTTCGAGCAGCAGAACAACGTGCTCCCCTGTCGGCGCTACGGTACCGCCTGGGTCGGTCGAGATGGGCGTCGACTCTGCGACGCCTGGCCCGAGGACCCGCTCGCGCAGCACCTCGCGGTCCCGGCGGCGCACGTGCGGCTGACCGGAGGCCCGCTGCCCGGGACCGTCCGCTCGGTCGCGTCGGCACGGCTGGGGCTCGCCGTCACCGTCGACTGGGGCGAGGAGCGGCTGGTCGCCCTGGTCCCCGCGACGCAGCGCGTCCGGCCGGGAGACGTCGTCCACCCGGCCTTCGACCGCGAGCACGTGGTGCTCTGGCCGCTGTCCTAGCGCGCTCCGCGCGAGCGCGTCAGCCGTCCGCCTTCGGGGCGTCCTCAGCCTCGCCCTCGGCGTCCGCCTCTTCCTCGGGCTCGTCCCCGGGCCACCAGGCGCCGCACCACGAGCGGTAGGCCTCCTTCTGCGCGTCCGTCGGTTCCTCGACGTGCTCGATGACCCACTTCCCCGCGGGCTGACCGCCGAGCGCGATCTCGATCGTCCGCAGCTCGTCCTCGCGCAGGTAGTGCACGGTCACCGTGTCCCCCGGCTGCTTGCCCTCGAGGAGGTCGTCGAGGGACCCCGGGGTCAGGCGCTTGCCGTCCAGCGCGATGAGCTCGTCCCCGACCACCAGGCCGCTCTCCCAGACGGGAGCGTCGACCATCAGGCTGCGGATCCCGGATCCGCTGCCCTCGGAGGAGAGACGCAGGCCGAGGTACGGCTTCACCGGGACGGCGCCCTCCTCCAGCTCGAGCTCGTCGTCCTCGGGTTCGAAGGTGAACTGCAGGCCGACGACCCCGAGGACGTCCTCGTAGGGAAGCGGCTCGGTGCCCGAGACGTAGCGCTCGAAGAACTCCTCGAAGGAGCTCTCCGTGAGCTCGTTCGCCACGGAGACGAGGTCCTCCGTCGTGAAGCCGGTCCCGGAGAGGGGGAAGCGCTCGTACAGCGTGCGCAACACGGTGTCGTAGCTGACCGCGTTGTTCGTGCGCCTGCGAATCTCGAGGTCGAGGCACAGCGAGACGCGCGAACCCTTGCCGTAGAAGTCGACGCGCGTGTTCACCGTGTTCGGGTTGAAGCTCGAGATCCACGAGTCCCAGCTCGCCGACGCCACGCTGGTCACCCGTTCGGCAGCGCTCTTGCGTCCACGGTCCGCCGCGGAGCCGAGGCTGCGCAGGTAGTCCGAGGGCTCGTCGAGGCCCGCCCGCACGAGGGTGAGCGCGGTGTAGTAGCTCGTCGACCCCTCCGCGACCCAAAGGAGGTCCGTGTAGTTCTCGCGCTGGTAGTCGTAGGGATGGATGCCGGCCGGACGCAGCTGCTTGACGTTCCACGTGTGGAAGAACTCGTGACTGACCAGGCTCAGGAAGCGCTCGTAGCTGCTCGAGCCGTCGACGCTGCCCTCCACCGCCGCGAGGGAGGTCTGCATGATCGTCGAGTTGAGGTGCTCGGTGCCGCCACCTCCGGCGCCGGCGTGGACGAGGAACACGTAGCGGTCGTAGGGGTAGCTCCCGAAGATCGCGTGGTGCGCGCGGATGATCGCGCTGAAGTCCTCGACCATACGATCGGCGTCGTGCTCGGTGCCCGCGGGCCAGATCACGATCTCGTGCGCCTTGCCGTCCACGTCGAAGGAGATCCGGTCGTGCTCGCCGGCCTCGATGGGGGAGTCGACCAGGACGTCGTAGTCGTCCGCGACCAGCGTCCGCTCCTCCCCCGGAGCGGTCTCCAGCCCGCTCGCGACGCCCCAGCCCTCGGGCAGGTCGAGCACGACGCGGACGGGAGCGCTGCGCAGGCGCGGGGCGTAGAAGAAGACCGCGGACCCCGACAGGAACGCGTGCGTCGGGTCGACGTGGCGCGTGCGGTCGCCGATCGAGTTGGCGTAGACGCGGTAGTGCACGTTCACCTCGCTCGAGCCGCCTGTTTCGACGCGCCAGGCGGACTTGGAGGTCTTCTCGATGTCGAGCTCGCCACCGTCCGCGTCGGTCGCCCGTACCTGGAGCACCGTGCTGGCCGGGTTGAGGATGGTGTAGCGGCCCGGGCGCCAGGTCGGGAGCATCACCTCCTCGCTCTCGACGCCGCGGGTCGGGAGCGTGAGCGTGACGTCGAGCGTCTGGGTGTGCGGCCGGGTCAGGTCGACGTGGTAGACGACCTCGTTCTCGTCCACGCGGATTCCGAGGGTCGCGAGGGCGGAGCAGGAGGCGAGGGCGACGGGCAGAGCGGCGGAGAGTGCGCGAAGGAGGAGCATGCGGCGGATCCTATCCGCGCACGGCCATCGTCGTCGACTTCGGTCGTCCATCCCGAGCCCCCACCCACCCGGGGAGACGGGCGGCGCGGCGGCCGGTTGCAGCGACGGTCGGGAATCCTGCGCGCCTCAGCGCGTCTCGGCCGGCGTGCTCCAGCGCTCCCGAACGAGCGCGACGGGATCGCTCTCGAGGCGTCGACGCCACTCCGGGCGCAGGAACTCGGGATGCCGCTCGAGTTCCACCGAGGCCGCGAGCCGCATCCACCAGCTGCCCTGGAGCAGACCGGCGAGCTCGGCGTCGACCCGCTCGCGCACGTCTTCGGTGGGGAACGCGTGCTGCTTGCGGAAGTTCAGGTCTCGCAAGACGTGCTCCGCCCACAGGATCCGGCGCCGTTCGTCGCGGTCGGTCGAGTGGACGCGCTGGAACAGGAGCAGCGCCTGGCCCGGGTCGCGCTCGAAGAGGTAGCGCGTGAGCCCCGGAGGCGGAGCCTCGCCGGCGCGCTTGGCGGCGCGCACGAGCTCCGCGTAGTCCTCGTACCGCGGCGGGCGGTTCGGGCCGGCGTCCTCGAACTGCGCGAGCGTCCCCGCGGCCCGGGAGCGCACGCGGTCCTCTTCGGACTCGAGGAACGGGACGACGCCCCGGACCACGTCGCTCGAGGAGAGCGGGAGCCTGTCGACCAGGGCGCCGAAGGCCATCGCGTCCCGGGTTCCCCGCGCGCGCAGCGAGAAGTGCAGGAGCTGCGGCACCAGAGCGTCCGGACGCGTCCGGTGGAGCGCGCGCAGGTCCGCCAGCGGCAGCGTGCCGTCCCCCGAGGGAGTCAGCGCCGCGCGGATCTCCTGCTGGATGGACTCGTCCACCGCGACGACGGCCACGGGGTCCTGGCCGAGCGGGGCCTGTGCGACCGGGGCGGCCTGGGGGAGCGTGAGCGCGGCGGCGAAGAGCAGCGTGGAGATCATCGAGAGACCCTCGGAAGGAAGAAGTCGCGCATCGTGCCGAGCACCTCGGCGTAGTCGTCGACGAGGAAGTGGGTCGCGCCCGCGCCCCAGGGAGTGGTCTCGACGTCGAGACCGTCGGTGACGGGGAAGGCCCCGGACACGGGACCGCCGTCGAGGAAGAAGTCGGAGAACGACCCGCGCTGGTAGTGGTTGACGTGGAACGCGGAGCTCGGCGGGAACTTGCGCTCCTGGTCGAGGTCGATGTCGGAGTCGTTCTCCACGCCGTCCTGGTAGCCCGTGTAGGGCACGCTGAAGGTCGGCAGACTCGCGCGGTTCGCGTCGAGTCGGTCGACGAGGTCCCAGGTCGACCCGCCTCCGTGGCTGTAGCCGAAGGAGACGACCTCGGTCACGCCGCGCTGCTGGAGCGCGTTCACCACCTCCGTGTAGACCGCGCCCGAGCCGCTGGAGGACACGTTGTCTTCGTCGTAGAGGTGCACGTCGTAGCCGCGCTCGTAGAGGTCGACGCCGAACACGAACGCGCCGTGGTTCGGGTCGACGGGCACGCTCGGCACCTGATCCTCGCCGCCCAGGGAGAGCACGATCGAGCGGAAGGTGTGGAAGCGCAGCCGGTCGAGCGCTCCTCGCGTTCCGAGGCTGCCGGCGGGGCGCAGGTCGAGACGCGCGGTGCCGTGGGCGCCCTGCCACTCGACCCACACCGTGGTTCCGGCGGGCGGGAGCGAGATGGCCTCGCTGCGGTCTCCGCTGAAGGTCAGCTCCGTCCCGGCGTTCCGCGTGCGCGTCGTCCACACGCGCAGGGACGAGCTCGAGCGGCGCAGCTCCACGTCGAGCGGGGCGAACGAGCTCGCGAGCTCGACCTCGATCAGGTCGTCCTCTCCGGACGGGTCGACGTCGCTGCCGCCGTCGCGGCGAATGCCGGGACCGAGCGCCGGGTCCTCCTCCTGGTCGTCCGGGACCGCGGTCCGCGTGTGGGGGAAGTAGCCCGCGCCGTGCTGCGGTCGATAGGCCGTGGCCGAGCCGGTGACGACCGTGAGCGCGACCGTCGTCCGCTGCACGATGCCGCCCTGACGGTGCTCGACCCGCACGACGACGTCGTCGGGCCGCGTGCTCACGCGCAGGCCCTCGATCACCGCGTGTCGGCCGCGGGCCGTGAGACGAACGCGGTCGTCGACGAGCGAGCTCGGCCGCGTCCGTGCACCTTGCGGCACGAGCAGCCAGGCCCAGCTTCCGCCGGAGGAAGAGGATTCGGCGACGAGCTCGATCCGGCCGTCGACCGCGACCGCGCGGGGTCCGTCCACCGTCAAGGTCCCGGTCGGTGCGGCGCGAACCGCGCTGGTCCCGAAGACGACGGCGACGAGCAGGCCGACCTTGGCGAGGGAGCGGAGGAGGTTCATGGAGGAGAGGCGCGGACGCGGGGATGCGAGGAGAGGAGGCTCTCCCCCAAGTCTAGTCGCGCCGGGCGGAGCGCGGGGCGACCACCCGGTCTTGACGAGCGGCAGAGGCGCCCCACACTACGACCAGCCGGGAGTTCCCGGCTCCCCCTGCGCATGACCCAAGATCCCAGCCACGAGGATCGCCGGGACGAGGAGACGCGCGCCGCCTACTGGCGCGCGAACCTGAGGATCCTCGGTGCCCTGCTCCTGGTCTGGTTCTGTGTCTCCTACCTCTGCGGGATCGTCTTCGTCGAGGAGCTGAACCGCGTGCGCCTGCCGGGGACGAGCTTCCGCCTGGGCTTCTGGTTCGCGCAGCAGGGCTCGATCTACGTGTTCGTCCTGTTGATCTTCGTCTACGTGCGCTGGATGAACCGCGTCGACGAGCGCTTCGGCGTGGCGGAGGACTGATGGGCATCCAGGGCTGGACGTTCCTGCTCGTCGGTCTGACCTTCGCGCTCTACATCGGGCTCGCGTTCCTCGCGAAGGCCAGCTCGACCAAGGACTTCTACGTCGCCGGGGGGCACGTCTCGCCGCTCGCGAACGGGATGGCGACGGCGGCGGACTGGATGAGCGCGGCGTCGTTCCTGGGCATGGCCGGGCTGATCTCGGCGAAGGGCTACGACGGTTCGGTCTACCTGATGGGGTGGACCGGCGGGTACGTGCTGCTCGCGCTCCTCCTCGCGCCGTACCTGCGCAAGTTCGGCAAGTTCACGGTCCCGGACTTCGTGGGCGACCGCTACGCATCGCAGGCCGCGCGGGTGGTCGCCGTCCTGTGCGCGATCTTCGTCTCCTTCACCTACGTGGCGGGCCAGATGCGGGGCGTCGGCATCGTGTTCAGCCGGTTCCTCGAGGTGGACATCGAGCTCGGCGTCCTGATCGGCATGGGCATCGTGTTCGTCTACGCGGTGCTCGGCGGCATGAAGGGGATCACGTACACGCAGGTCGCGCAGTACTGCATCCTGATCTTCGCCTACATGGTCCCGGCCGTGTTCCTGTCGATCCTGATCGCGGACACGCCGATCCCGCAGCTCGGCTTCGGCTCCTTCGAGGCGGGGACCAGCGTGCCGCTGCTCGAGCGACTCGACGGCCTGCACGAGGAGCTCGGCTTCGCCGCCTACACGACGGGCTCCCTGGGCACGCTCGACATGCTCTGCATCACGGCGGCGCTGATGGTCGGCACGGCGGGGCTACCGCACGTGATCGTCCGCTTCTACACCGTGCCGCGCGTGCGCGACGCGCGCGTCTCCGCGGGCTGGGCGCTGCTCTTCATCGCGATCCTCTACACGACGGCGCCCGCCGTCGCGGTGTTCGCGCGCACGAACCTGTTGAACACGGTGTCGAACACCGAGGTCGCGGAGCTGCCGGACTGGTTCGGGCGCTGGCAGGACACGGGCCTCATCGCCTTCGAGGACCGCAACGGCGACGGCCGCGTGCAGTACACCGGCCCCGCGTCGGAGATCGCGAACGAGCTCACGATCGACCCGGACATCATGGTGCTCGCGAACCCGGAGATCTCCGGACTGCCCGACTGGGTGGTCGCGCTGGTCGCGGCCGGCGGGCTGGCCGCGGCGCTCTCGACCGCGGCCGGACTGCTCCTGGTAGTCTCCTCCGCGGTCAGCCACGACCTCCTGAAGCGCTCGCTGTTGCCCACGATCTCGGAGCGCGGAGAGCTGCGCGCCGCACGCCTGAGCGCGATCGTCGCGATCTCGGTCGCCGGCTACCTGGGCATCCATCCGCCCGGCTTCGTCGCCGAGACGGTCGCCTTCGCCTTCGGTCTGGCCGCCTCGAGCTTCTTCCCCGTGATCCTGATGGGGATCTTCTCCAAGCGGATGAACAAGGAGGGCGCGGTCGCCGGGATGCTCGCGGGCATCGGCTTCACGGCCGCCTACATCTGGTACTTCCGCTTCCACGCCCCCGAGGCCGACCTGCCGGAGCACTGGTGGCTCGGCATCTCGCCGAAGGGAATCGGGACCGTGGGTATGCTCCTGAACTTCGCGGTGTCGCTGGTCGTGTGCCGCTGGACGCCGCCCCCGCCGCAAGAGGTGCAAG
>CAZDYS010000204.1:2316-7063 GCA_964509445.1 uncultured Planctomycetaceae bacterium | reverse complement strand
ATGTACGCGCTCGCGGACGTCTACGTGATGCCGTCCGTGGCCGAGCCCTTCGGCATCTGCGCGCTCGAGGCGATGGCCGCGAACGTGCCCACGATCGTCTCCCGCTGCAGCGGAGCCCTGGAGGTCCTGCGTCACGCGATCCCGGTCGAGCCGGGCGACGAGCGCGCGCTGGCGAAGGAGCTGTCCGGCCTCCTGCGCGAGCCGGCGCGACGCATGGAGCTCGGATCCCGCGGCGGCGAGGAAGCGCGCTCCCTGCGCTGGGACCTGCGCGCGCGCTCGCTCCTGCGCCTGTTCGAGGAGGTGGCCGCGTGACCGCCGTCACCTTCTACTTCCAGGTCCACCAGCCGCACCGCCTGCGCCGGCTGAAGGGCGAGGCCGCGGCCCCGGCCGGCACGCGCCGCAGCCCGTTCGACAACCCGCTCGACCGCATGATCCTCGAGCGGGTCGCCGAGCGCTGCTACCTGCCGATGAACCGGCTCCTCCTGGACGCGATCGAGGAGACCGGCGGCGCCTTCCGCTGCGCGTTCGCGCTGACCGGAACCGTGATCGACCAGCTCGAGGCCTGGGCCCCGGAGGCCCTGGACAGCTTCGTGGCCCTGGCCGACTCCGGGGCCGTGGAGTTCGTGTGCGAGACCTCGCACCACTCCCTGGCCAGCCAGGGGGACCAGCGCGAGTTCGAGGCCCAGATCCGCTCCCACCGCGCGCGCCTGACGGACCTGTTCGGGACCGAGCCCGTCAGCTTCCGCAACACCGAGCTGATCTTCGACGACCAGGTCGCCCAGACGGTCGAGGGGCTGGGTTTCGACGTCCTGTTGGGGGAAGGGGCCGATCAGCTGCTCGCGGGCCGCTCCCCGCGCCAGGTCTACCGGCCCGGCGGCTGCCGGCACCTGAAGCTGCTCCTCCGGGACTATCTCTTCTCGGACGACATCGCTTTCCGGTTCTCCAATAAGGAATGGGAGTCCCACCCCCTGATGGCCGATACGTTCGTCTCCTGGCTGCGGATGGCCCGGCCGGACGACCGCTTCATCGGGCTGTACATGGACTACGAGACCTTCGGAGAGCACCAGGCCCGGGACACCGGGATCTTCGACTTCATGGAGCACGTCCCGCGCTTCGCGCTGGAGGAGCCCGGACTGCGCTTCCTCACGCCCCGCGAGGTGGCCGCGGAGAACGAGCCGGTCGAGGAGCTGTGCGTCCCGAGCCCGATCTCCTGGGCCGACGCCGAGCGGGACCTCTCCGCCTGGTTGGCCAACCCGCTGCAGCGGAGCGCGCACGAGGCCCTCTACGCGCTGCTCCCCTCCATCCACGAGAGCGGTGACGCCCAGCTCCTCGACGACTGGCGCCGCCTCTCGACCTCCGACCACGTCTACTACATGTCCACCAAGCACCAGTCGGACGGGGACGTGCACGAGTACTTCAGCCCCTACGATTCCCCTCACGACTCGTTCATGGTCTTCATGGACGTCCTGGACGACCTGCAGCACCGCGTGCGCGAACGGCTCGAGAACGAGCCAGGAGCTCTACAGCCTTGAGTAGCCCCTTCACCCTCTTCGAGATCTCGTGGGAGGTCTGCAACAAGGTCGGCGGGATCCACACCGTGCTGGCCAGCAAGGCCAAGACCCTGGTCGAGCGCTACGGCGACGACTACGTCTGCGTCGGTCCCTGGCTCCTCAGCGAGGACAACGATCCGCCGTTCGAGGACGACCGCGCCTTCGAACCCTTCGTGCAGGCCTGTCGTCAGGCGGGCATCGGCGTGCGCGTCGGCCGCTGGCAGATCCCCGCGTCGCCGCGCGCGATCCTGGTGGACTTCTCCTCGCTCTACGAGGAGAAGGACGACGTCCTCGCGGACCTGTGGAACGACTACGGCGTCGACTCTCTCGAGGGCGACTGGGACTACATCGAGCCCGTGCTGTTCGGCCACGCCGCCGGGCGCGTGATCGAGAAGTGGTGGGAGGAGTACCTCGCACCGCACCGCCGTCGCGCGGTGGTCCAGGCGCACGAGTGGATGACCGGCTCCGCGCTGCTGCACCTGCGCAAGCACGCGCCGGCCGTGGGCACCGTGTTCACGACCCACGCGACGATGCTCGGCCGCGCGCTCTCGTCGCTCGGCATGTCGCCGGACGACGGCCTGGGCGGCGCCTCCGTGGAGGAGCTCGCTGAGTCCCACGGCGTGAAGGCCAAGCACTCGATGGAGGGCACCTGCGCGCGCGAGGCCGACGTGTTCTGCACGGTCAGCCAGATCACGGCGAAGGAAGCGGAGCTCCTGCACCTGCGCCGGCCCGAGCCGGTCACGCCCAACGGCATCGACCTCGACGTCATCGACCAGATGGCCGGCGAGGTCCCGCGGGAAGAGGTCCGCGCGAAGCTCGAGGACATCGCGTCGCGGTTCTTCGGCGAGGACGTGAGCGACGCCGCCTTCGTCGCGACCTCCGGCCGCTACGAGTTCCACAACAAGGGCTTCGACGTGCTGCTCGAGGCGCTGGCCGCCATGGAGCAGCGCGAGGGCCGCCGCGTGGTCCTGTTCGTGCTCGCGCCGGCCGGCAACACCGGCCTGCGGGCCGAGATGCTGGAGCGCGCGGACCAGCCAGTCGCGGAGCTGGACGGCCCGCTCGGCATCTCGACGCACAACCTGTTCGACGAGGAGCACGACCCGGTCCACCAGCTGTGCGCGGAGCTCGGGCTCGACAACGCGCGCGAGACCCGCGTGAAGGTGCTGCAGATCCCGATCTACCTGTTCGGGAACGACGATCTGATCGGGCTGCCCTACGAGGCGGTGCTGCGCGCGATGGACCTCACGTGCTTCCCGTCCTACTACGAGCCCTGGGGCTACACGCCGCAGGAGAGCCTCGCGCTCGGCGTCCCGACGATCACCACGGACTACGCCGGCTTCGGTCGCTGGGCCTCCGAGAGCGGCTTCGACGCGAAGGACGGCATCCGCGTGCTGTCGCGCGTCCACGTCACGCACGACGAGATCAAGGACCGGCTGGCGGACGAGCTCGAGGCGTTCCTGGCGGAGCGCACCGGCTCGGCGGAGCTGTTCGCGGCCTGCCGTCAGACGGCTTCGCGCACCGGCTGGAGCGACTTCGTGAGCCACTACGAGGACGCCTACGGCGCGGCCCTCGAGTGCGTCGGCGAGCGACTCGCGAGCGGCGTGCAGATCGTGCGGCGGCCCAAGCGCTCGCTCGAGGTGCGGCCCGCGCGCGACGGACAGCGTCCGCGCCTCCTGCCGTTCGACGTCGCCGCGACGCTGCCGAGCGAGCTGCTCGGCCTCGACCGGCTGGCCCAGAACTACTACTGGTCCTGGGATCCGGAGGGCGCGAGCCTGTTCGAGGAGCTGTCGCCGGAGCGCTGGCGCGAGAGCAAGCACGACCCGCTGCGCTTCCTGCAGCAGGTTCCGCGCGAGGACCTCGACGCCGCCGCCGGCGACGCCGCCTATCTCACGAAGCTCGAGCGCGTGCTCGCGCGCTTCGACGCGTACCTCGGCGAGGACAGCACGCAGGGGCGCTGGCGCTGCAAGGTGACGGACGACGAGCCGGCCCTGAGCGACGCCCACCCGGTCGCCTACTTCTGCGCCGAGTACGGCATCCACGAGTCGCTGAAGATCTACTCCGGCGGCCTGGGCGTGCTCGCCGGCGACCACGTGAAGTCCGCCAGCGACCTGAACCTGCCGTTCGTCGCGGTCGGGCTCTTCTACCGCATGGGGTACATGGGCCAGCGGCTCTCCCCCACCGGCGAGCAGGTCGAGGTCGACCTGGTCAACGACCCCGGCAGCCTGCCGATGCGTCGCGTGCGCGGCGAGGACGGGCGACCGCTGGAGATCAAGCTGCACCTCCCGGGCCGCGAGCTGATGCTGCGCGCCTGGCGGGTCGACGTCGGACGCGTGCGCCTGTACCTGCTCGACACGGACAGCCCGAACAACCGGCCGGAGGACCGCGACATCACGCGCAACCTCTACGGCGGCGGCGAGGAGACGCGGCTCCAGCAGGAGATCGTGCTCGGCCGCGGTGGCGTCCGCCTGCTGCGCAAGCTCGGCATCCAGCCGTCGGTCTTCCACATGAACGAGGGGCACGCGGCGTTCCTGACGTTGGAGCGCGTGTGGCAGCTCACGCACAAGGAGGGCCTGACCTTCGAGGAGGCCAGCGAGCTGGTGCGCTCGACGACGCTGTTCACGACGCACACGCCCGTGCCGGCGGGACACGACCGCTTCGGCGAGGACCTGATGCGGCGCTACTTCTCCGACGCCCCGAGCTGGATCGGCGTTCCGTGGGAGACGTTCTGGGAGCTCGGCTCCGCGCGCGACCCGCAGGCGGACCGCTCGTCGTTCAACATGACCTACCTGGCGATGAACTTCGCCTCCTACAAGAACGGCGTCAGCGCGCTGCACGGCATCGCCTCGCGCAAGCTGTTCAAGGAGTTCTGGCCGCAGCGGGTCGAGAGCGAGATCCCGGTCGACTCCATCACGAACGGCATCCACCTGCCGACCTGGACCGCACCGGAGATCGCCGGCCTGGTCGCGAGCGAGAGCGGCCTCGTCCCCGAGGACTTCGACGCCGAGCTGAAGGACGAACGACTCACGCGCTGGTGGACGGAGAAGCAGGGCCTCAAGCGTCGCCTGCTGGCGGAGCTCGAGGTGCGCACGCGCGAGTCCTTCGTCGAGCGCAGCGACAGCCCGCGACTGCTCGAGGAGACCCTGGCCGGCCTCACGGAGGACGCGCTGCTGATCGGCTTCGCGCGCCGCTTCGCGCCC
>CAZDYS010000204.1:0-2290 GCA_964509445.1 uncultured Planctomycetaceae bacterium | reverse complement strand
TGTTCCTCGACCCCGAGCGGCTCGAGCGCATCCTGTCGAACCCCGACCGCCCGGTGCGCATCCTGGTGGCTGGCAAGGCGCACCCGCGCGACGAGCACGGCAAGGACATCCTCCAGTCGATCGCGAGTCGCACGCGCGACGGCTCCTTCGTGGGCAAGGTGATCTTCCTCGAGGACTACGACATCGAGCTCGCGCGAATGCTGATGAGCGGCGTCGACGTGTGGCTGAACAACCCGACGCGCATGCTCGAGGCCAGCGGCACGTCCGGCATGAAGGCCGCGGCGAACGGCGCGCTGAACCTGTCCGTCGGCGACGGCTGGTGGCCGGAAGCCTACGACGGCGCGAACGGCTGGATGATCGACCAGCGGCGCTCCTACGACAGCCAGGAGCTGCAGGACCAGCTCGACGCGAGCGTGCTCTACCAGCTGCTCGAGGAGGAGGTCGCGCCGCTGTACTTCGACCGCGACGCCGCCGGCGTGCCGAACGGCTGGCTGCAGCGCGTCCGCCGCTGCCTCGCCACCGTCCCGACCGTGTTCAACACGGACCGCATGGTGCTGGACTACCTGGAGCGCGCCTACGCGCCGCTCGCGACCGACCACCGTGCGCTGTGCGAGGACAAGAAGGTGTCCGTCAAGCAGCGCGTCACGGAGCGCGGTCGCCTGCGCCGCGGCTTCGAGACGCTCGAGATCGTGACGGCCGAGGTCGGCGACCTCGAGGGCCTGCGCGTCGGCGACCCGGTCGGCGTGCGGCTCGAGGTCGAGCTGCCGGACCTCGCCCCGGACGACGTGGTCTGCGAGCTCGTGCTCGGCCCGGCGCGTGAGGACGGCGAGATCGCGGACCCGGTGCGCGTCCCGCTGGCCTACGTCTCGAGCTCCGGTGACCACCGCCACGTGTTCGAGGGGCACCACCCCACCGACCACTCGGGCCGCTACTCCTACGGCATCCGCGTGCGCGGGCGGGACGACGACGAGTTCGTGGTCTGGGCCTAGCGGCCCGGCCGCGTTTTCGGAGGATCGCTGTCCCCTGCGGGCCTCTCCGCGGGAACCCAGGACCGGGAGCGAGAGCACGTCGCCTCGCTCCGGACCGACTCCCACGGAGGGAACCCGATGAAGACATGGACCACGGGCGTACTCGCGCTCCTCGCCACCCTGGCCGGCGCGGCCTACTCCCTGCACGGCGGACACGCCGGAGCCCACGCCGCCCTGCACGATCACCTCCACGCACGAGCCCAGGCACGGGACACGGGCGCGCCGTTCGTCCTCGTGACGCACAACGTCCCCCTCGAGGGCCGCGAGGAAGAGCTGCTCCAGGAGCTCGTCCTGGCCGCCGAGCTCACCACCGGGCAGCCCGGGCTCCTGTTCTGGCAGGTGCTGGAGCCCCACGAGCCCGGGGAGGCGATCACGAGCGTCTGGGCCTGGACGTCCGATCGGTCGTTCGAGGCGTTCCACGCCTCCAAGGTGTTCCGCGCCTACCACGAGGACGGAGGACGCGAACGCGTCGAGGCGCTGAGCGAGCGCTTCACCTACGGCACGTTCGACCAGGCCGGCGGCTGGGCGCAGGCGCGGCTGCACGGGGGCGCGGACGAGCGCTGAGGTGCCGCGCCGTTCGAAAGACCTCTCGGCCCGCGAGGTGTTCGAGATCCTGGCTCGCGAGCACGCCGACATGCTCGCGGGCTTCCTCTCGAGCCTCGTGCGCTCGCGCGACGGCGTCGACGACCTGTTCCAGGAGACGATGCTGACCGCCTGGCGCCGACTCGACCGCTACGACCGGACGCAGCCCTTCGGTCCGTGGCTGCGCGGGATCGCCGCGAACCTCGTGCTGCGCCACCGCGAGCGCGCCGCGCGCGACTTCTACCGCTTCGAACCGCGCGTGCTCGAGGAGCTGGAGGACAGCTACGCGGAGCTGGTGCCCGCGCCGCCCCAGTGGTCCGCGACCCTGGAGCGCCTGGCGCACTGCCTCGACCGGCTCTCCGACACGCTGCGCACGACCCTGGCTCTCGTGTACGAGCGCGGACTCGCCGTCCGAGCCGCCGCGGCGGAGCTCGGCGACGCGGAGGAGGCGGTGAAGAAGCGCCTGCAGCGCGGCCGACAGCGACTCGCGGAGTGCCTGCGCACCGGAGGAACCTCGTGAGGGACGACGAGACGGGCATCCAGTCGGCGGACGAGCTCCTGGCCCACGGCCTGCTGCGCGTGGCGGCAGAGGGAGACGAGGCCCGGGAAGGGCGGCTCGCGCGCCTCGAGGAGGCGCTGCCCGCGCAGACGAAGACCGCGCGCCCCCTCGCGCGCTGGCG
>CAZDYS010000203.1:0-7068 GCA_964509445.1 uncultured Planctomycetaceae bacterium | reverse complement strand
CGACGACCTCGATCGCGATCGTGGTCGTGATCGCTCCGAACTCGACGTAGTCGGGGATCGGACTCAACAGGAAGTGGTGCACGCCGCCCAGCGGGTAGAAGAAGGCGAGCGCCCAGAACCCGATCACGCTGAGGGAGTGGCTCCAGATGGGCTTCCCGAGGATCAGCGGGACGAAGAAGTACATCAGACCCCAGCCGAGCGGCGTGACGTACAGCCCGACGAGGTCGTGGATGAACAGGCCTGTCACGGCCGCGCCGGCGGCGCCCGGGAGCACCCATTCGGGGATGATGTTCCCCATCAGGTAGGTCAGGGCGAGCCACACGATGCCGGAGGTGAAGTACCAGAGCGTGACGTAGTACTTCTGATGCCGCGCGTGGTAGAGCGGGGTCATGAACTGGATGGACAGCAGCACCGCTCCCACCACGACCAGGAGGTCGACCGGGATCCAGTTCAGCTCGAAGGTCCCGGGACGGAAGCCGGTCGGGGTCTCCCCCCACTCGATCGCCTGGGCCTTGTTGAACAGGAAGCCGGTGATCGTCGCGAGCAGGATCACCTGCCAGGCGCCGAAGATCAGGTAGCCCAGCTTCTCCGACTTCACGCGGAAGCCCGTCAGGCGCGGGATCACGTAGTACATGACCGCGGTGAACCCGTTCACGAGCCAGCCGTAAGCGGCCATGTTCGTGTGGATGAACCGCATGTGCCCCGGCGACATCACCTCGGAGTCGGGGTGGATGTAGTAGCCGAGGAACTGGAGCGAGTACTCGAACCCGGCGACCATGCTCACGAGGAGCGCGATCACGCCGGCGACGAGGTGCATCTTGATCAGGCGGTAGGAGACCAGCGTCTCCCCGTCCGAGGCCGGCATCGTTCCCGGCACGGCAGCAGCGGCAGTGGTCATCAGTGCGCCTCCCCAGCGGCGATCGCCTGCACGAAGTGAACGAGGTCCCAGATCTGCTCCCCGGTGAGGTTGCCGTCGAAGGCTCCCATCGGCGTGCCGTTGATGCCCGTCGCGATGCTGCGCCACAGGTCTTCGGGCGAGGCTCCGGCGCGGAACACGCCCTGCGTGAAGTCACGCGGACGGAGCGCGTAGCCCCAGTCGTCCTCGTAGGCGTCGGCGTTGATGCCGTCGCCACGACCACCGGCCCCGTGGCAGGAGTCGCACTGCGTCAGGTTCGTGTCGAGGAACAGCTCCCGGCCCCGCTCGACGGAAGCCTCGTCGCGGTCGGGCTCCTCGACGTCGGGGTACACGGCGCGCAGCCGCTCCTCGTCCCAGCGCTCGTAGATGATCTCCGCGAGCTCCTCGAAGTCCGGGAGCTCTTCCTCGCTCCAGGCCTCGTCGAGCGAGAGCTGCTCGAACTCCCCGCGCATGGAGAGGTAGCGCACGTACTCGACGAGGTCGTGTCGCTCCTCCTCCGGCAGCAGACGGAAGTCCGGCATGGAGGCTCCGGAGAGGCCGCGCGTGATCGTCTGGAACAGGTCCCGACGCAGCGGTTTCGAGCCGGAGCCGGTGCTCGTGAACTTGTAGACCCCTTTGCGGAAGTTCCGCGGACGGGGCATCAGGTGACGCGCTGCCGGTCCGGCGCCGTCGCCCGCGTCCCCGTGGCAGCCCGCGCACTGGAGCTGGTAGGCCACGCGTCCGGGCTCGATGCGCTCGAAGGCCAGGAGGCCGCTCGCGCGCAGGGCCTCGGACTCCAGGCCGAACCACTCCTCGCTGGCCTCCGAGAGAGGCGTGGCGAGGTCGGCCTCGAAGTCCTCCTCCCAGTAGCCCAGGTCCTCGTCGAACGGGATGTCGACCTCCGCGCGGCGAAGGTCCTCCCCGAGCCAGGAGGGGGCGTCCGGGGGACGCAGGAAGGGGAGCGCGAAGATCGCGATCCCGACCAGAGTGAAGACCAGGCCGCTCAGGGTCAGTCCCGAACACCGGGACGGGCGTGAGGAACCGGATCCGAGGCGGCAGGCAGGGGAATCGGGGTTCTTCATGAGTTGCGGAGGATAAACCCCTATTCAGGACCTGCAACTCTTTTGATCCAGATTATGCTCTGGCTCCCCGGCCAGGAATCCGATCCATGGAGGGGCCACCGATGAACGAACGTCCGCAACGAGCCCGTCTGCTGCGCAGCCTGGCGCGCAAGCGCAACCTCCACCGCTACGACCGCTGGCGCATCGCGATCGGCCTCGCGGCCACGGTGGGCATCGCCGCTCTCCCGCTGACCGGCACCCTGCGCCTCGACCTCTGGGGCGGACGGCACATGGTCCTCGGGGAAGAGCTGGGGTTCGCCGAGGCGCTAAAGGCGTTCGCGTTCCCGTTCCTCGCGATCAACGTGGGGATCATCCTGCTGACCCGCCTGGCCGGACGCTACCTGTGCGGCTTCGCGTGCCCGGTCGGCAACCTCGCGCGCCTCGGCGAGTGGACCCAGCGCGCCCACGGTCCCGAGGAGCACCCCCGCATCCGCGCCTTCGGCCTGCTCGGCCTGTGCGCTCTCCTGGCGGGGATCACCCTCTCCTTCTGGGTCGACCTGCGCGTGTTCGTCGAGGGATCCGCGCTCGCGCGATCGATCAGCGCCGGCGCCCTCTTCGGCCTGACCGGCGTGCTCTTCCTCGGAGCCCGACGACTGGGCATGGGCTTCTGCCGCGAGCTGTGCCCCTCGGGCATCTACTTCGCGCTGCTCGGCCCCGAGTCGAAGACCGGCATCGAGTACGCCCATCCGGAACACTGCACCGACTGCGGTGTCTGCGACCAGGTCTGCCCCGTCGACCTGGCTCCGCGCCAGCTGCTCGAGGGTATCCACGAGCCCGGGCGCGGGCTGTACCCGGAGGGCCTGACGAGCCTCGGCCTGTGCCTGCGCTGCGGCGACTGCGTGCGCGGCTGCGAGGGGGTCAACGCCAAGAAGGACCAGGAGCTCCCGCTCCGGCTCGGCATCCTGAGCGAGCAGACGGAGCGCGAGGCCCAGAGCGCGTGAGCTCCGCCGGGACGATCGCGTTCCTGCTCCTGGGGCTCGCCGGCTCGCTGCACTGCATCGGGATGTGCGGCGGGCTCGCGATCGCGGCCGTGCGCTCCGGAACGAGCGCACGCTCGACGCTGGGCGACACGCTGCTCTTCGCTCTGGGCAAGGCGTGCACCTACGTCGTGCTGGGAGGCCTCCTGACGACCGGACTCCAGCTCCTCTTCGGGCACCAGGACGTGCCGTTCCTGCACGGGCTGCGGCGCGGCCTGACCTATCTGACGGGCGGATTGCTGGTCCTCTCGGGAGCCTGGATGATCCTGCGTCGGCCGCTCGGTCGCGTGCGCTGGCTACCGACTGCGCGCATCGTCGCGCTCGCGAGCAGCATGCGCGGACTCGGCGGCCCCGCGGGCGTCTTCGGAGCCGGCGCCGTGACGGGCCTCTTGCCCTGCGGGCTGTCCTGGTCCGCGCTCCTCCTGGCCACGCAGCTACCGCCCGTCCCCGCCGCGCTGGGACTGTTCGTCTTCGGGCTGGCCACGGCCCCCTCGCTCACGCTGGCGGTCTTCGGCTGGAGTCGCGTCCGCGGCGCGCTCCAGCCCCGCGCCCAGACCGTGCTCGGCCTCCTGGTCGCCGGGATCGGCGTCGTGACCATCGCTCGGGGCGGCTTCGACCCGGGTGCGGTCGGTGCGGACAGCTGCTGCGTCTGGGCGGATGGAACCGCCCACGCCTCGTCCGAGTAGCGCCCTAGCGCGCCGGGTCGCGCAGCTCCGGGGAGATGCAGTCCCAGCCGTACATGTCGGAGTAGTGCTGCGTGTGGTCCGCGAAGTAGTGCGCGATCAGGCTCCGACGGGTCGCGCCCTCGCGCTCGATGAGCGCCGCGGCGTGCAGGAGGTTCGAGTGCCACACGAGCACGTCGCCCTGCTTCGGCACGAACGCCCAGGGCTCGACGCCGCTCTCCCGGATGCGCGTCTCGATCATGTCGTAGTAGCGCTCGTCGTAGATGCGGTCCACCTCGGGCGGAGTCGCCTCGCGCGGGATCCCCACCTCCTCCGCGCTGACGTACGAGAGCCGGTGGCTGCCCGGGTAGACCAGGAGCGGTCCGCACTCGGAGTCGATGTCCTCCAGCGCGAACCAGGCGGCGGCCATGAAGCCGATCGGCTGGGTCGTCATCAGGATCTGGTCCGAGTGCGCCTTCTGCTGCGAGCTGACCGGGAGGTTGAGCGTCTGGTGCGGGATCATCCGCGCGCCCAGGAGGAGGTCGAGGCGCTCGAGCACCTGCGGAAGCACGAGCGCCCGACAGGTCCACTCGCTGCGGTGGTACGCGTTCTTGAAGTGCTCCCGCAGCTCGTGCAGCGGCAGGTGGCCGTACTCGTCGTAGATCGCCTGGACGTCGGCGTTGATGCCCTCGGCGATCTCGGCGTCGAACAGCCCCTCGAACACGAGGTAGCCGTCCTGGTGCCACTTGCGGAGCCAGCCGGCCTGCTCCTGGTCGATCTCGCCGCCGGCGAGCTTGGCCTCGATCGCCTCGAGGGCGTCGG
The DNA here is from genome assembly GCA_964509445.1 of uncultured Planctomycetaceae bacterium. GTDB lineage: Bacteria > Planctomycetota > UBA1135 > UBA1135 > CAZDYS01. Next base: position 2,591 of record CAZDYS010000203.1, on the reverse strand, counting down.
GCCGGTCGAGCCACGGGAGCGTGCCCTGGTCGAAGTCTTGGTAGCGGTGCGCCATCGCGACAGAAGTCTACCGCTGCATCGTCAAATGGCGTCGAGCTCCGAGAGCTGGTACCACCAGTTCTTTCGCAGCCACCAGGTGTCGTAGGCCGGGTTCTGGATGATTCCGATCATCAGGTAATCGCTTCCGTACACGTCGAAGCCCCAGACCTGGAACGCGTCGAACCAGGACGACCAGTCGGGGAAGACGCCGATGACCTGGGCGACGCGCGCCGCCCGGGCCTGGGCGAGGAGAGCGTCGTGCAGGAGCTTCCCGGTCTCCCGGTCGTCCTCCGGCACGAGCCAGTCCATGACGAGCCCGCTGTTCGGTCGCGGAAGGTCCGCCTTGCGGAAGATGCAGTAGCCGCGGAGCGCACCGTCGTCGCCGCGCACGCCCAAGAGGTCGTAGGAGAAGCGGCGGTGGTCGACGAAGCGCCAGTTCAGGTACTCCGGATCGCGCACGACCGAGAGCCCCCAGCGCGCCTTGCAGCGTCGGTAGAGCGCCTCCGCGTCCGCGTCGAACCGCTCGAGCCGTTCGACGCCCGCGGGCAGCTCCGTCGGTCCCGCCGGCGGCGTCCGGAACAGGACGGTCTGCGTGCGCACGATCTCGTAGCCCAGGAAGGTCTTTCCGATGCGCCAGGCGGGCTCGACCGGCCACCCGTAGTGGAGGATGTCCTTGCCCGGACCGCGGAACGTCTCGAAGAACGGGCGCGCGGTGGCGACGAACAACCCCGGGCGGCGCAGTCCGCGGCGGTGGTCGGGGTGCACCATCGAGTCGACGCCCTGGGTGATCGTGGAGGGGCGACCGTCGATCTCGACCCGGAACGGAAGCGCGGCGCACTGGGCGGCGATCGTGCCGTCCTCGGCCTCCGCGACCCAGATGCGGTTGCCCGCCGGGTTGTCGCGGAACGCCCAGTGCCACTCCTCCAGCGTGCGCGGTTCGTAGCCCTCGACGCCCTCGCCGAAGACCGCGTTGAACGTCTCGAGGATGCGGTGCTCGTCGCCCGGTCGGTAGGGACGGATGTCGTAGTCCGGCACGTCAGCCTCGCTCCGAGTCACCGAGGGTGTAGGTCCAGTGAGCGGACAGCCAGCTCATCACGTAGGGCTTCTGGAAACCGCGGAACACGAGGTACTCGTCGGTCCCGGCGACGCGGAAACCGAAGGCCTGGAACAGCCCGAACTCCGGACTCTTGTCGCCCACGTTCACGACCAGGCGATCCCGAGCGCTCGCGTCCCGCGCCCAGACCAAGAGCTCGAACCACGCCTCGCGCTCCGGGAGTACCAGCCAGTCGACGAGCAGGCCGCCCTCGTGGCCACCCCAGCTCCCCTCGCGCAGGACGGCGTACCCGAGGATCTCCTCCCCGCGCTTCACGAGGGCGCAGCGGTAGTCGCGTTCGGGATGGTCGGCGTAGCGCCAGTTGAGTCGCTCCACATCCCGCACCGCGATGGCCGGGCGGCCTTGCGCGAAACGCTCGAAGAACGCGTCCACGCGCTCGTCGAACCGCGCCAGCTCCTCGACCTCGAGCCCCTGGTGCTCCCACACGACGGTGGAGGGCTGCACGGAGAGGACGTTCTCCGAGCGGAGGATCTCCTGCTTCAGGCGGGCCAGGCCGATGCGGTGCGCGCGGCGGTTCGGGATCCCGTAGAGCACGTTGGCCGCCTCCGGCGCGAACCCGCCGACCTCGCGCGCGAAGGCCTCGCAGAGCTCGAGGTAGGCCCGCGACCGCGCGAGCCCCGCTCCACCGGAGAAGTCGTTGCAGAGCTCGACCACCTCGACCCAGTGGGTCGGCTGCCCTTCGAGGAGCACGCGGTGGCGCACGCCCTGGACGACGGCGAGCACGCGCTCCGCGTCGCGCGCCACACCGAGGATCGCGCCGTCCGGCGCGCCGGCTCGCCAACGCATGAGCTCCGCCGACCGTAGCGCCAGACCATGCTGCTCCCGCACCGCGTTCACGGCCGCGAGCACGTCCGCTTCGGTCCCCTGCGCGGAAACAATGGCGTGCTGGAACTCGCTGGCGGACTGCATGGGCGGGTGAGTTTAGCCAGCGGGCTGGCCTCCCGAGGAAGTGCGTCTAGACTTCTCTAGTGAAGCGATCGAACCGCAAACCGCGCCCGTCGGGCGTGCTCGGACTCGCCCTCCTGGGGCTCCTGTTCGCGTCTTCCTGCGGAGAGAGCGTCGCCCCGCATCCGCGCATCAAGCTGGCCGACCGCACCGAGGGGACGCTCGTTCCCGGCGCGGATCCGGTGCAGCCCGTCGTCCTGCTCGACGAGGACTTCGCGAACGGCGCCGACGGATGGCGCGCCGTGGACGACGGCTCGAAGCCCACTTTGCCCGCCGTCGAGCTCCAGGTGCGCCGTGGTGCGGAGGACGGTCGGGACCACGTCACGCTGTCCGGCTCGCGCGGCTTCCTGTTCCGCTTCTTCGAGGTCGAGCCCTCCACCGTCTACCACTTCGAAGCCGAGCTGCGCGCGCGCGACGTCCGAGGCGTCGAGGCGCCGACCGACGGCCGGGGCGAACCGCAGGCCTTCCTCCCCGCGCGCCCGTGGCTGGCCGA
>CAZDYS010000202.1:0-7071 GCA_964509445.1 uncultured Planctomycetaceae bacterium | reverse complement strand
CGCGCTCTTCCAGTTCCCCTGGGCGTCGACGGCCCAGCTCGGACGGAACGCGCGCAGCTCGCGGCGCAGCCGGAACCAGGCGCCGAGTCCACGCTCGCGGTGGAAGGGGACGACCCGTGCCAGTCCCTCGAGTCCCTGCACCAGATCCGCGAACTCCGGCTGGATCGCCCAGGCGATTTCGGCGCGTGGGTACGCCGTGTGCAGAGCATGGAACACGCCGAGGGTGCAGACCACGTCGCCCAGATGCGACAGACGGACCAACAGGATGCGTTCGGGTTCGCTCAATGCACGCGGTGAGCGCGAGGGTATCCTCGCCGTACCCCGGCGGGTGCGCATGATCCGACGCATTTCCACCAAGCTCGTGCTGGCCGTGCTCACGGCCGTCGTCCTGCCCTTCGTCGTCTACGCGTTCTACATGTCGGAACGCATGGCGTCCTGGTTGGAGAGGCGCGTGGTCCAGCAGGCCCTGACCGCGGTCGCCGGCAACGTCGCCGACCAGATCGACTACTTCGTGCTCGAGCGCCACCAGGACCTCGAGCTGCGGCTCGACTCGACCATGCTCCAGGCGCTCGAGGAACACCGGCTGGACGAGCGACGGGCCGAGGCCTCGCCCGCCGAGCCGGCCTGGGGGGCGGAGCTGGTGGCGGCCTGGGCCCAGGAGGAGCGGCTCCCGGCCGGCATCGACGGTGCGCGGCTGGACCACCGCACGCAGCTGACGCACCAGCTCAACCACTTCGTGGCGCTCAAGCAGGTCTACGACGTGGTGCTCCTGGTCTCCACGGACGGTCGCCTGGTGACCGCCAGCACGCGTCACCCGGCGGGTCCCACCTTCACGGGCCCGTACCTGCGCCAGCTGTTCGCCGAGGACTTCTCGGGCGAGGACTGGTTCCGCACCTGCCTGGAGACCAACCGACCGGCGCAGGTCGACCACCACTCCTCGCCCTACCAGCCGCTCGAGGTGCAGGAGGAGGGCGAGCCGGCCTGGAACTACCACCTGGGCTTCGCGACGCCCGTCGTGGACGAGGAGGAGCCGGACCGCGTGCTCGGCGTGCTGTACGCGGTCGTCAACTGGTACTTCGTCCAGGAGCTCGCGAGCACGCCCGTGGTGCGCGACTACTTCCGCGGTCTGGTGGAGGAGGAGCCCTCCCCCTACGCGTGGATCTGGGCGAACGACGCGGACACGATCCTCGCGCACCCTCAGCGCTCCCTCTACCAGCGCCGCGTCTCGACGGACGTCGGTCTCCCGCAGCTCACCACCGCCGTGCGCGAGAGCGCGGACGGGTTCGGGCTGTATCCCGAGTACGAGTTCGAGGGGATCAAGAAGCACGCGGCGTTCAACCGCTGCGCGACCGTCGCCGAGGGTGGCTTCGGCTGGGTCGTCGGCGTCGGGATCGACAACGACGACATCTACGAGACCGCCTACGACCTGCGCAACATGATCCTCGGCGGGACCGCGCTGGTGCTCCTGATGGCGGTCATGTGGACGTTCCTGATCGCGCGGCGCACGACGGACCCGATCCTGGAGCTGCAGCGCTACACGCGTCGCGTCGCGGAGGGCGACCTGGCGGCCCGGGTCTCGATCCGTTCCGAGGACGAGCTCGGGGCGCTGGCCGAGGACTTCAACAACATGACCCGGCGTCTCGCGGAACAGCAGGCGGAGCTCGTGCGCGCCGAGAAGGACGCGGCCTGGCGCGAGATGGCGCGGCAGGTCGCGCACGACCTGAAGAACCCGCTGACGCCCATCCGGCTGTCCGTGGACCTCCTGGAGCGCGCGCGGCGCGAGCGTCCGGACGACTCGGAGGAGATCCTCGAGCGGACGCTCGAGCTCATCAAACGACAGGTCGCGAACCTGCAGGAGATCGCGCGCGACTTCTACGAGTTCACGGGCGGGCACAAGCTCCGGCTCGAGACGGTCGACTGTGGCGCCCTCGTGGACGAGGTGCTGCACCTGCACGACGCCTGGGCGGTCGAGCTCGGCGTCGAGGTCCGGCGGGGAGGTCGCGGCGGCACGGTGCTGGCCGATCGCGGCAAGCTGCGCCGGGTGTTCGTGAACCTGGTCTCGAACGCGCTGCAGGCGATGCCGGAAGGCGGTGCGCTTTTCGTCGAGTGCGTCGAGGAGGACGGAGAGGTGCGGACCTCCTTCCGGGACACCGGTTCGGGGCTCGAGGACGAGGCGCGCAAGCACCTGTTCGAGCCCTACTTCACCACGAAGACCGAGGGCACCGGCCTCGGGCTCGCGATCTCGAAGCAGGTCGTCGATCAGCTCGGCGGCCGGATCACCGTGACTCCCGTGTCCGGACCTGAGGGCGCCGCGGGAGAGTCGAGCCCCGAGGAGCACGGCACGCTCGCGACGGTCTGGCTGCCCGTGGACTCCGGAGCGGTCGACGAGACCTCGTGAAGCGGGTGTTCGTGACCGGTGGGACCGGGTTCCTCGGGGCCCACCTCCTGCCGCGCCTTGTGGAGGACGGCTACGAGGTGCACGTGCTCGCGCGTCCGACCGCTCGCCGGGACCACCTGGCCGGACTGCCGCTCTGCTGGCACGAGGGGGACCTCGGCGACCCGGATTCCCTGGAGCGTGCTCTGCGGTCGGCCGGGGAGGGAACCGCCGTGGTGCACGGCGCTGCGCGCATCTCCTATCGCTCCTCGGACCAGGAACGCTCGGAGCAGGTGAACGTCACGGGGACCGAGCACCTCCTGCGCGTCGCGCGCGCGACCGGCGCCGCACGGTTCTGCTTCGTGAGCTCGGTCGTCGCCGTCGGCCAGGCCGCGACTCCCGACGCGGCCCTCGACGAGGACCATCCGTTCGACGGTCACCGCCTGGGCTGCGTGTACGTCTCGACGAAGCGGGCGGCGGAGGAGCGCGTGCTCGCAGCGGGCGAGGACCTCGACGTGGTCGTCGTGTGTCCCGGCGCGATCTTCGGGCCCGCGCCGGAGCCGTCCAACACGACGAAGTTCCTGCGCTCCGTCGCGCGCTCTCCGATCCCGCTGCCGACGCCGCCCGGCTCGCTGTCGGTCGTGGGGGTGGAGGACGTCGCGGACGGAGTCGTGCGAGCGCTGGAGCGCGGAGAGAGCGGCCGCCGCTACCTCCTGACGGAGTCGAACTGGACGCTGGCGGAGCTGTTCCGGTTCGTCCGGCGGCGCCTCGGGCTGCGGCCCGGTCCCGGGGCCCTGCCGCCCTGGTGCTGGCGCGTCGTCGTCTCCTGCGCGACGGCACTCGATCGGCTGCGCCCCTTCGAGGTCGCCGCTCCTCAGGCGCTGCGCCTGCTCGGCGAGCACTATCGCTTCGACTCCTCGCGGGCCCAGCGGGAGCTCGGCTGGCGGCCGGCGCCGTTCGAGCAGGTGCTCGACGAGACGGTCGCCTGGATGCGTCGCGACGGCCATCTCGCGTGAGTTCGTCCGCGCCGCGCGTCGCGCTCCTCCTGCCGGCACGGGACGAGGAGCAGGCTCTTCCGCTCGTGCTCGCGGACGTCCCGGCCGGCGAGGTGGATCTCGTCGTCGTCTGCGACAACGGCTCGACCGACGGGACCGCTCGCGTCGCCCGCGAGGCCGGTGCCACCGTGGTCGAGGAGCCGCGGGCGGGCTACGGCCGCGCTTGTCTGCGCGCGCTGGAGCACGTGCGCTCGGAGGTCGACCCGCCCTGGGGAGCGCAGGACGTCGTGTGCTTCCTGGACGCCGACTACTCCGACTACCCGGAGGAGTTGCCCCGCGTCGTCGGTCCGGTGAAGCGTGGGGAGGCGGACTTCGTGATCGGCTCCCGGATCCTCGGCGGGGCCAGCCGCGCCGCGCTCCTACCCCAGGCCTGGTTCGGCAACCGGCTCGCGTGCTTCCTCATGCGCGTGCTCTTCGGCGTGCGCGCGACGGACCTCGGCCCGTTCCGCGCGATTCGCTTCGCGGCGCTGGAGGAGCTCGCGATGAGCGACGAGACCTTCGGGTGGACGATCGAGATGCAGCTCAAGGCGCACGCCCGTGGCCTGGTCGTCCGCGAGGTGCCCGTGCGCTATCGCGCGCGCGTCGGCCGCAGCAAGATCACCGGCACCTGGAGCGGGACGCTGCGGGCCGGCGCGAAGATCCTCGGCTGGATCTTCGCCTTCCGGGTACGGCTCTGGCTGCGCTAGCTAGCGGTCCTCGCCGGGCTCGCCCCAGGTCCCCGTGACGCGCGCGTAGCGCACGCACAGGATGTCGAGGATCCAGTCCAGCCGACCGAAGTAGGGGAACACCAGCTCGTTCTCCACGACGAGCTCGGGACGCCCCGTGTCGGCCACGTTGCCGCGCGCGGTCGAGAGGGCCGGCGCGGGGAAGTCGAGGGAGAGGAAGGTGAACGCCAGGGCGCTCGAGCGGAAAGTCCCTCCGTTCGCACTGGTGCGCTCCATGTCCAGCGAGGCACAGGAGCTCAGAGCGATCAGGCCGACGGCCAGGAATGAGGTGCGGAGGAATCGCATCGCGCGGAGGGCGGGTCGCATGGGCGGACGATAGCCGGAGCCCGTCCTACGCGCCAGGCCGCTCGACGTGAGGTGGTGAGGGCGAACTTCCGCCGCTAGAGTCCGTTCCATGCAAGGGGCGAGCGAAGCGCCGGACCGCTCGGCGGCGGAGGAGCGGCTGCAGGGCCTGCTGGTGGAGCACCGCGAGCGCTTCGTCGCGCGCTTCGGCGGTGGCGGGGACGCGCGGCTGTTCCTGTCGCCGGGACGCGTGAACCTGATGGGCGCGCACCTGGACTACAACGGCGGTCCGGTCATGCCGATGGCGATCGATCGGGGCACGTTCCTCGCCGCGCGCGCGCGGCAGGACGATCGGGTTCGGATCGCCTCGACGCTCGACGACACCGTGCTCGAGCTCACGCTCGGGGAGATCGAGGGCTCGGATCCGACCGCGCGCGGCGCCTGGGTCGACTATCCGCTGGGAGTCGTCCTGGACCTGGTCCGCTCGGGCTGCACCACGAGCGGCGCGGACCTCTGGATCGGCGGGAACCTGCCGATCGGTGCCGGGCTGTCCTCGTCGGCCTCGGTCTGCGTCGGGACGGCCTACGCCTTGACGACGCTGTGGGGAGTCGCGGCCGAGCCGAAGGGGCTGATCGACGCCGCGCTGTGGGCGGAGCGGGAGTTCGTCGGCGTGCAGTGCGGCATCATGGACCCCTACGCGGTGACCCTCGCGCGTCCCGGCCACCTGCTCTGGCTCGACTGCTTCGACCAGAGCTACGAACACGTTCCTCTCGACCAGGGGGCGGTGACCATCGCCGTGGCGGACACCGGAGTGCGTCGCGAGCTTGCCCAAGGCGCCTTCAACGAGCGCGTCGCGCAGTGCGCCTCCGCCTTCGAGAAGCTGCAGCCGCTGCAAGACGGTGCGCGCTGCCTCGCGCAGATCACGCGCGAGACGCTGGACCGCGGCGCCGGCGCCCTGGAGGACGCGGAGCGCAAGCGGGCCGAGCACGTGATCGGCGAGACCGCTCGCGCACACGACGCGCGTCACGCCTTGCGCGAGGGAGACCTGGCTCGCTTCGGTCGCAACATGAGCGCGGCCCACGAGTCGCTGCGCGAGCACTACGAGGTCTCGATCCCGGAGCTCGACACGCTGGTCGAGGCGGCGCTGGCCTGGGACGGAGTCCTCGGCACGCGCCTCACCGGCGCGGGGTTCGGCGGCTGCATCGTGGTCGCGCTGGCGACGGAGGCGCGGCAGGGATTCGCCGAGCATCTCGGCGAGGCCTACCGACAGAAGTTCGGCCCGGTGCCGCACGTGGAGTTCTTCCAGGGCGGCTCCGGGCCGAGAGAGTTCCCGCTCTAGCGTCTCAGCGGTCGCGCACGGGCTGCAGGCGGTCCGTGTCGGCGGCCAGGCTGCGCAGGGCGGTCTCGAGGATCAGGATCGCGGCCTCGTCCTCCGCCAGGGAGGCCGCCGCCGGAGACTCCAGGAGGTCGATCGCGGTCGTGATGCGACCCCCGAACAGGCAGTTCAGGGACAGCACCAGGCGCGCGTCCCGATCCGTCGGGTGATCGACGAGGTAGGTCTCCAGCGTCGCGAGCTGACGGTCGAACGCGCGCGGGTCGTCGTAGAAGTCGTGCTTGTCGATCGGCGAGTCGACCAGCGTCGGGTCGAGCTCGAGCGAGCGGCGAATCGCGTAGGCCGCGTAGTGGTAGTCGCCGGCCGCGAAGAGCGCGTCCGCGAGCACGAGGAAGAGCGCGCCCTCGGTGGGGGAGAGCTCGACCGCCTTCGCGTACAGCTGGACCGCGTCGGTGTAGCGACCCTCGCGGAACGCGCCGTCCCCGAGCGTGAGGTAGCGCTCCGAGGCGACCGAGATCTCGGTCTCGATCGCGGTCTCGGCGGCGGGCTCGGCCTCGACGACCGGGGCGCCGACGTAGTCCGCCGTCGTGTTGTCCGCGAACACGGTCTGGTAGACGACCGACTCGTAGACCTGCGGGACGTTGTAGGCGGGCGCGAAGTTGCGGAAGCCGCCGTACCAGACCGGGAGCCACGCCGACGCGTAGACCGGCCAGAAGTAGGAGTTGCAGGGGTTCACCCAGCCCAGGTTGAAGGTCAGCGCGAAGCCGAGCTGACGGCGGTAGCCGCTCCAGGTCCAGCCGAAGCCCCAGGGGCAGAAGAACCGCGAGCGGTTCCAGTAGTTGAGCCCGAAGCCCGGGCCGAACCCGAACCCGTTGCCGTAGGCACCCAGCCACGGAGTGGCGTAGAGCCCGGTGGCCGCGAAGGTGCTGGCCGCGACGGTCGCGCCGTAGGAGCTCGCGAGCACGCGCCCGGCCGCGCTGACGCGCGAGGCGCGCACGGGATCGGTCGCACGCAAGCGCTGCACGCCGGAGAGAGCCGTGCCGCGCACGCCGGAGGGCGCGCTCGGACGGACGCTTCCGTTCCCACTCGGGCGCACGCTGCCGGCTCCCGGACGGATCGGACGGATCGGGCGACCGGCATCCCCGGTGCTTCCGCGCACGGGGCGCACGGGACTCGCCGTGACCGGGTTCCCGCGATCGACCGGGCCGCTGCCGTAGCGGATCGACGGGCGCGTGCGCGGTCCGTCGCTGGCGGAGCTCCCGCCACCCGGGCTGCCACCGCCCACGACGCCCCCGCCCCCAG
>CAZDYS010000201.1:3089-7075 GCA_964509445.1 uncultured Planctomycetaceae bacterium | reverse complement strand
TAATTCAGGGCTACTTCGGCTCCGTCCGCGTCGCGCTCGGAGCGCAGATTGGACAGGCGGCGGTGCTGCTCCTCCTCCACCGCGGGGTCGATGCGGTGCAGATCGATCTCGGGCTCGGCGTCCAGGTCCTCGACGTAGGTGTTCACGCCCACGACCTTCTTCTGGCCCTTCTCGACCGCGCGCTGGTAGGCGACCGCCGAGCGGTGGATCTCGCCTTGGATGTAGCCCTGCTCGATGCAGGGCACCACGCCGCCGCGGCGCTCGATCTCCTCGAAGTAGGCCTCGGCCGCATCCTCGAGCCGCTTGGTCTCGGCCTCGACGTAGTAGGAGCCGGCCAAGGGATCGATGACGTTGGCGACCTCGGTCTCCTCGGCCAGGACCTGCTGGGTGCGCAGGGCGATCTTGACCGCCTTCTCGGTGGGCAGCGAGAGGGTCTCGTCCATCGAGTTGGTGTGCAGCGACTGGGTGCCGCCGAGCACCGCTGCCAAGGCCTCGTAGGCCGTGCGCACGATGTTGTTCTCGGGCTGCTGCGCGGTGAGCGAAACGCCCGCGGTCTGGGTGTGGAAGCGCACCATCCACGAGCGGGGGTTCTTCGCGCCGAACTCCTCGCGCATCTTGCGCGCCCAGATGCGGCGCGCCGCGCGGAACTTGGCGATCTCCTCGAAGAAGTCCACGTGGCTGTCGAAGAAGAACGACAGGCGCGGCGCGAAGTCGTCCACGTCCATGCCCGCGGCCACGCCGCGGCGCACGTACTCCATCCCGTTGGCCAAGGTGAAGGCCAGCTCTTGGGCGGCGGTCGAGCCCGCCTCGCGGATGTGGTAGCCCGAGATCGAGATCGTGTTCCACTGCGGCACCTTCGCGGAGCAGTAGCTCATCACGTCGGTGATCATGCGCAGCGCGGGCTCGGCCGGAACCAGCCAGGCGTGCTGGGCCTGGTACTCCTTGAGGATGTCGTTCTGAACCGTGCCGCGGATCTTGTCCGCCGGCGCGCCCTGGTTCTCGGCGCAGGCGATGTAGAAGGCCAGCATGATCGGCGCCGGCCCGTTGATCGTCATGGAGGTCGACACGCGATCCATCGGGATGCCGTCGAAGAGGGTCTCCATGTCGGCCAGGCTGGAGATCGCCACGCCGACCTGCCCCACCTCGCCCTGGCTGCGCTCGTGGTCCGAGTCGTAGCCCATCAGGGTCGGGAAGTCGAAGGCCGTCGACAGCCCGGTCTGCCCGTGGTCGAGCAGGAACTTGAAGCGCTCGTTGGTCTGCTTGGCGGACCCGAACCCGGCGAACTGCCGCATCGTCCACAGACGCCCGCGGTACATCGTCGGGTGCACGCCGCGCGTGTACGGGAACTGACCCGGGTAGCCGAGGTCGGCGTCGTGGTCGACGGGAGCGTCCTGGGGCGTGTAGAGCGGCTTGCGCGGCGCGCCGGAGATCGAGGTGAAGGTCGAGTCGCGCAGACGCGCCTTGCCCATCGCCTCTTCCCAGAGGGCACGGCCGTCGACCGGGGTCACGCGCGGGGCTGTCTCGGTGTCGCTCATGAATCGTGGGGGCGGCTCAGGAACCGGCTCCAGGTCCGGGGGTCGGACGCAGGATGGAGCCCAGGATCTCCTCAGCTACATCGTATGGTGTGATCGACTGCCCAAGAAGCTCCTCGGCGCGCGCGGTGTGCCCGAGCGGGCCCCAGAGCTCCTCCGCGAGCCGCTCCTGGACCACGCGCTGCACCTGCTGGGTGCGCCGGGCGCGGCGGGAGCTGGCCAGGTCGGCCGCCTCGAGCCAGCGGCGGTGCGCGTCGACGGCGGCGACCACGTCCTGGAGCCCCTCGGAGCGGAGCGAGCTCGCGGGGACGACTGGGGGCGTCCAGCGCTCCTTGGCGGCCTCGTCGCGCGGCCGGCTGACGTCGCGCATCCGCACCGAGTCCTCCAGGTCGAAGACCAGCTGGTCGGCGCCCTCCAGGTCGGCCTTGTTGACCACGAGCACGTCCGCGACCTCCAGGATGCCGGCTTTCATCGCCTGCACCCCGTCGCCGGCGCCCGGGCAGAGCACGACCACGACGGTGTCGGCGGCGGAGACCACGTCGTACTCGGACTGCCCCACCCCGACCGTCTCCATCAGGATCGTCGAGAAGCCGAAGGCGTCCATGACGTCGCAGGCGTCCGAGGCCGCCCGCGCGAGCCCGCCGTGGCTCTTGCGGCTCGCCATGGAGCGGATGTAGACGCCCGAGTCGGCGGTGCGCTCGTCCATGCGGATGCGGTCGCCGAGCAGAGCGCCGCCGGTGAACGGGCTCGAGGGATCGATCGCGAGGATCCCGACGGTCTCCTCACGCGCCCGCAGCGTCTGGACCAGCACGTTCGTCAGCGTGCTCTTGCCAGCGCCCGGCGGGCCGGTGATGCCGACGCGCCAGCCACGGCCGACGCGCGGGTAGACGGCCGCCAGGAGCTCCGGATAGCGCGGGTCCGCGTTCTCCGCCCACGAGATGGCCCGGGCGAGCGCGGCGCGCTCCCCGGCCAAGAGCCTGTCGGCCATCTCCTGGGCGGTCTGCACCGGACCTCAGACCGCCAGGAGCTGTCGCGCGATCACGATCCGCTGGATGTCGCTGGCACCCTCGTAGATCTGGGGGATGCGCGCGTCCCGGAAGAGGCGCTCGACGTGGAAGTCGTCCGTGTAGCCCGCGCCACCGTGGATCTGCACGCACTCGTCCGCGCAGAAGTTGGCGGAGGTCGAGGCGAACAGCTTCGCCTGGGCGGCCTCCTGGCTGCAGCGCTCGCCCTTGTCGCGCAGGACCGCCGCCTTGAAGGTCAACAGGCGCGCGGCCTCGAGCTTCATCGACATGTCCGACAGCTTCCACTGGATCGCCTGGAACTTGCCGATCGTCTTGCCGAACTGCTCGCGCTCGTTCGCGTACTTGATCGACGCTTCGAGGCAGGCCTGTCCGATACCGACGGACTGCGCGGCGATGCCGATGCGGCCACCGTCGAGCGTGTCCATCGCGATCGGGAACCCGCGGTTCTCCTCGCCCAGCAGCGCGTCCGCCGGAATGCGCGCGTTCTCGAGCAGGATCTCGGTCGTCGAGGAGCCACGGATGCCGGTCTTGAGCTCGTGCTTGCCGACCGTCAGCCCGGGCGTGTCCTTGGGGACGAGGAAGGCCGAGACGCCCTTCGACTTGTGCGCCTCCATGTCCGTGCGCGCGTAGACCACGAACAGCCCCGCGAGGCCGCCGTTGGTGACCCACACCTTGGTGCCGTTCAGCACCCACTCGTCACCCTCGCGCACCGCCGTGGTGGTCAGCGCGGCGGAGTCGGAGCCGGAGTTCGGCTCGGTCAGGCAGTAGGCACCGATGACCTCGCCGCTGGCGAGCTTCGGCAGCCACTCCTGGCGCTGCGCCTCGGTCCCGAAGCGCTTGATCGGCGCACCGAGGAGCGAGTTGTGGACGGAGAGCGTCACGCCGGTCGAGGCGCAGGCGCGGTTGATCTCCATCAGGACGACCGCGAGGGCCAGGTTGCCCATGCCGGCGCCGCCGTACTCCTCGGAGATCGTCAGCCCCCAGAGTCCGAGCTCGGAGAGCTTCTCGAACACGTCCGGGTCGATCGACTCCTGACGGTCGAACTGGGTCGCGCGGGGCAGGAGCTCCTTCTCGGCGAAGTCGCGCGCCATGTCGCGCACCATCACCAGGTCGTCGTCGAGTTCGAAGTTCATCGCTTGTGTTGTCACTCGTAGTCGTAGAAGCCCTTGCCGACCTTCCGGCCGAGGCGCCCGGCGGCGACCATGCGGCGCAGCAGCGGGCAGGGGCGGTACTTGGAGTCGCCGAGTCCGGAGTGCAGGACCTCCATGATGTCCAAGCACACGTCGAGCCCGATCAGGTCCGCGAGCGTGAGCGGCCCCATCGGGTGGTTCATGCCGAGCTTCATGACGGTGTCGATCGCCTCCTTCGTGGCGACGCCCTCCATCAGGCAGTAGACCGCTTCGTTGATCATCGGCATCAACACGCGGTT
>CAZDYS010000201.1:0-3079 GCA_964509445.1 uncultured Planctomycetaceae bacterium | reverse complement strand
TACACTCTTTCCCTACACGACGCCCGGGTAGTCGTTCGCCTCGACCGGCACCTTGCCGATCGCTTCCGAGGCGGCCATGACCGTCTGCGTCGTCTCGTCCGAGGTCTCCTGACCGCGGATGACCTCGACCAGCTTCATCAGCGGCACCGGGTTCATGAAGTGCATGCCGATGACGCGATCGGCGCGCTGCGTCGCCGCGGCGATCTCGGTGATCGAGATCGACGACGTGTTCGTCGCGAGGATCGTCTCCTGCGGCGTCACGCGGTCGAGCTCCTCGAACACCGCGCGCTTCACCTCGGCCTTCTCGACGATCGCCTCGACGACCAGCTTCGCGTCGCCGGCGTCGGCCACGGCGCCCGACCCCTGGATCCGTCCGCGGATCGCGTCGGCCTCGTCCTGGGTCAGCTTCTCCTTCTTCACGAAGCGCGCGAGGCTCTTCTCGATCGTCCCGAGGCCCTTGGCGAGCGCGTCGGCGTTGACGTCGACCAGCCGCACGTTCGTGCCGTAGGACGCGAAGGTCTGCGCGATCCCGTTGCCCATCGTGCCCGCGCCGATCACGCAGACGGTGTCGAACTTGGTCACGAGAGGGCCTCCACGGTCATCGAGACGGCGTTGCCGCCGCCGAGGCAGAGCGAGGCCATGCCGGTCTTCGCCTCGCGCTGGCGCATGGCGTACAGGAGCGTGGTCAGGATGCGGGCTCCGGACGCGCCGATCGGGTGGCCGAGGGCGACCGCGCCGCCGTTGACGTTGACCTTGTCGCGGTCGAGGGACAGCACCTTCGTCAGCGCGCAGGCCGCGGCGGAGAACGCCTCGTTGATCTCGTGCAGGTCGTAGTCGCCGGGCGCCTTGCCGTCCTTCTGGGCCGCCTTCTGGATCGACACCTCGGGAGCCATCATCACCCACTCGGGGGCGACACCGCCGGTGGCGTAGCCGGTGATGCGCGCCATCGGCGAGAGACCGAGCTCCTTGGCCTTGTCCGCGCTGCAGACCACGACCGCCGAGGCCCCGTCGTTGATCGCGGAGGCGTTCGCGGCCGTGACCGTGCCGTCCTTCTTGAAGGCCGGGCGCATCTTGGCGATCGAGTCGGCCGTCATGCCGGCGCGGATCGTCTCGTCGGTCGTGAAGGAGATCGGGTCGGCTTTGCGCTGCGGGACCTCGATCGCGAACTTCTCGTCGTCGAAGCGGCCGGCCTCGGTGGCCTCCGCCGCGCGACGGTGACTCTCCGCGGCGAACTCGTCCTGGGCGGAGCGCGTGATGTCGTGCTTCTCGGCGACGTTCTCGCCGGTGATCCCCATGTGGTAGTCGTTGTAGACGTCCCACAGACCGTCGTGGACCATCGCGTCCACGAGCTGGGCGTGGCCGAGACGCGCCCCGTCCCGTGCGGAGGGCACGAGGTAGGGAGCCTTGGTCATGCTCTCCATCCCCCCGGCGACGATCAGGTCCGCGTCCCCGGCGCGAATGGCCTGGGCCGCGAGCATTACCGACTTCAGGCCGGAGCCGCACACCTTGTTGACGGTGAACGAGCCGACGCTGTCCGGGATACCGGCCGCGCGCGCGGCCTGGCGGGCGGGGTTCTGCCCGACCCCCGCCTGGAGGACGTTGCCCATGATGACCTCCTCCACGGCGTCGGGCTGGACGCCGGCGCGCTTCAGCGCCTCGGCGATCGCGAGCGCGCCCAGGGCGGGCGCGGTGAAGCTGGCGAGGCCGCCCTGGAACTTCCCGATGGGGGTCCGACAGGCACTGGCGATGACGACTTCCTTCACTGGGGGACCTCTCTGGCGGGTCGAACACGGTGTGGAGCGCAGCGGCGAGGAGGCCGCGCGCGAGCCCTCGGAGAGGCCCGATGGGGCGCCGTCCGCGGATTTTGGGCCGAGAGTATAGCGCCGGATGGCGCCCGTTCCTGCCCCGGATCCGGGGTCTCGGTGGGCGGAAAGCGGCCGCCCCCCTCCGGGGATCGGCCTGCCTGGCCGGTGTTCGGGCTCAAGCCACGGCGGGATCGGGCCGAAGGAGGCCCCACAGCGGAGGTCGCACACCTCCGCCGCCCACCGGAATGGGAGAGAAGAAGCGGCGGGGACGCGAGCCCGGCCGCTTCTTTCTTGGGCCCTTGACGACCCGGCGCGGTGCGGCAGACTCAGCGGGTCCTCCTGCCCCCAGCGCGGCCCTCGACCGGGCCGACCTGCCTCGATGCCGGACAAGGTCCACTGCAAGAACTGCACGCACTTTCGCTTCGCGCCCTACGAGTCGCGTCTCGAAGGCTGCTACTTCCCGGGCAACATGAAGTCCAAGCAGGACGCGTTCTACCTGGACGAGCAGCAGCTCCCGGGCAAGCACGAGGAGATCAACTTCCACGGCGACTGCGCGGACTACCAGGCTCGGGCCAAGAAGGAGTCCTTCTGGCGGCGCCTGACGGCGGGCTAGGACCGCCGGCCGGGGTCGAAGGCCCCGCTCAGTCGAACTCCGCCCGAGCCAGGACCTCGGGCAGATAGGCGCGGCAGCGCGAGAACTCGTGCTGCAGACTGTGGAAGTCATCCAGGGCCGCCTGGAAGTCCCCCGCCGCGAGGTTGCGCTCGAGCTCGATCGCGCGTTCGTGCAGAGGATCGGACGCGATCAGCGCCAGCGCCTCGCGCAAGCTCGCGACCAGCGACCGCGCGCTGCTCCCGTAGCCCTCCTGCAGGCAGTAGCGCAGCCGGCCGAGGCAGTCGACCGCCCGCCGATCCAGGTCGGCGATCGCTGCGCGCAGGTCCGAGCGTCGGCCCGCGAACCGCGTCAGGAGGTCGTCGGTGTCGAACGGAACGCTCGCCGGGAGCGCGGGCGACGGCTCGGGCAGCTCCTCGGAACGCGGCGCCCCGGAGGAGCCCGGCTCGAGTCCGAGGTCCCGCTGCACCGTCCCCAGGACCTCCAGCCGGCGGTCCGGCTGCACCGGCTCCGACACGTAGTCGCCCATCCCCGCCCCGCCCGCGCCCAGGTCAACGTCGTCCTCGCCCAGGCCGCCCGCCGGGTGGAAGCCGTGACTTTCGTCGACCTCTACCAGGAGTATCCGACGGTCGAGGTCGACGTCGAGCGCGAGCAGCAGCGCCTG
>CAZDYS010000200.1:0-7088 GCA_964509445.1 uncultured Planctomycetaceae bacterium | reverse complement strand
GTCAGGATGCAGCTCTCCGGTCATCCGGCTCTAGCGGCCGCTGCGCGCGCCGCCTTCGACCGACGCTTCGTCGACAAGGAGCTGCCGGAGGACATCCCGGAGGCGACCTACGACGGCGACTGGCCGGTCCCGCTGCCGGTCCTCCTGCGGGAGATCGGCCTGGCCTCCTCCAGCGGCGAGGCGCGGCGCCTGATCACCCAGGGCGGCGTGAAGCTCGACGGTTCCGTGGAGAAGGACCCCGGGCTCCGCCTGGAGCGACCGGCGGAACCGCTGCTCGTGCAGGTCGGCAAGCGCAAGATCGCGCGCCTGTCCGTCTGAGCGGGAGAGCGCTACTCCGAGGGCGCGGGGTGGATCACGTAGATCACCCGGACCTCGGGGTACTGGGGATCGTCGAGCGAGAGGATCAGCTCGCCGCGCTGCACCCCGGAGAGCGCGAGCGCTCCGGACGTCGCTCGCGGTCGAACGGTGAGGAGCCAGGAGCTCGCTCGAGGCGTCGTCTGGCCCTCGACCGGCTCGAAGGAAGCCTCGAACAGCTCTGCATGCGCTGCGTCGGCGAACACCACCTCGCGGACGCCGAAGCGGTGACCGGGCAGCAGACTGCGGACCTCGACGCGCCCGTTGCTGGTCTCGTCCCGCGCGACGAACACCAGGCGCGCGGGGACGTTCACGATGTCCGGAGAGAAGTCCGCCTGCACGCCGAGCACCAGGGGCTCGTCGGGCTCGCCCTCGCCGTCGATCACCGAGAAGACGATCTCGTCCGTCCAGCGACCCGTCTGGGAGGCGAGCCCCGGCTGCAGCTGCGCCGTCAGCCGCCACAGCCCGCGCGCGAACCCGCCCTGGAACTCGAGCGACACGTCGACGCCCTCGGGATGGGAGACCAGCTCCACGATCTCCTGGTCCGAACCGACCGCCTGGACGATCTCGCAGCTCTTCGTGCTGGCTCCGCTCAGGGGGACGCGACCGAAGTCGATCCCGTTCGGGATCAGGTCGAACCGCTTCTGCACGAAGATGTGCGTCTCGAGCTGCAGATAGCGTGAGTTGGGAGAGTCCGTCGTCACGAGCGTGGTCAGCGTCTTGTGCGCGTTCTTGGTGGCGGACTTGTCGCTCTCGATGCGGATCAGGAGTTCGCAGACCGCACCCGGCGGGATCACGATCAGGTCCTCGTCGGGCTTCAGCAGCGTCTGCCGGCGACCCTCGACGACCGTCCCGTCCTCCTCGCGGTAGCGCACGCTGGGAACCACGCAGCCGCAGGCGGGCTTGATGCGGTGGATCGCGACGGGGTTCGGATCCCGGTTCTCGAGCAGGAAGGTGTGATCGACGACGCGACCCTCCCGGACCGTCCCGAAGCTGTGGTAGTAGGGACGGTAGGGCGCGGAGCCGGGCTCGACCGTGGCCTCGGCCTCCGGATCCGGGAGGATCACCAGCCCTTCGCCGGCGACGACCTCTCCCTCGGCGGCCGGAGCGGGCGCGTCCGTCCCCTCGCTCGCCTCGGACGCGTCCGCCTCCGCAGAGCCGCAGGAGGACCCGGCCAGGGCGGCGAGCAACCACACGGCGAGAGGAGACCCCCGACGTCCGCGCTCCCGTCGCACGGACTCCAGAAGCGACACGGAGGGCGGTCCCTCGAGGGAGGGGACCGAAGGGGCGCGGGGGCGGAGAGGGGCGTCCATGAGGCTCATACCGTGACCCAAAGCAGCGCGCGTGCCAACGGGCAGTTCGGTTCCCGCGGTTCGAGAGCCCTCCGAGAGCGGCCCGTCGTCCTCCCCGGGCCCTCCGGAGCCCGGAAGGCTCCCGAAGAGCGCTTGGATCACATCCCCGGGAGGAGACAGAATGCGTGGCCGCACCCCGCCAGCCCCTTCTTCTCCATGACGAACGACGCCCACAGCGACCCCATCTGGGACTCCATCCAGCGCGAAGCGCACCGCCAGGAATCCCACCTCGAGCTGATCGCCTCCGAGAACCACACCTCCGCCGAGGTGATGGAGGCGATGGGGACCTGCCTGACCGACAAGTACGCCGAGGGGTATCCCGGACGGCGCTACTACGGAGGCTGTGAACACGTCGACGAGGTCGAGTCGCTGTGCCGGGATCGTGCGAAGTCGCTCTTCGGCGCGACCCACGCGAACGTGCAACCGCACAGTGGAACCCAGGCCAACGTGGCCGCCTTCATGGCGCTCCTGGAGCAAGGCGACCGGGTGCTCGCGATGTCGCTGGACCACGGGGGACACCTCTCCCACGGGCACCCGAAGAACTTCTCCGGCGTGTTCTACGACTTCCACTCCTATGGCGTGGAGCGCGAGACGGAGGTCCTCGACTACGACAAGATCCGCGCCCAGGCGAAGGAGCTGCAGCCGAAGCTGCTCCTGGCCGGAGCCTCGGCCTACCCGCGCACCCTCGACTTCGAGACCCTGGGCTCGATCGCCCGGGAGGTCGGTGCCCTGTTCATGGTCGACCAGGCGCACATCGCGGGTCTCGTCGCCGGCGGCGCGCACCCGAGCCCGGTGCCCTACGCCGACGTCGTGACCATGACGACGCACAAGACGCTGCGCGGCCCGCGCGGCGGCCTGATCCTCACCACCAAGGAGTGGATCAAGAAGATCAACAGCGCCGTGTTCCCGGGGGGACAGGGCGGTCCGTTCATGCACTCGATCGCGGCCAAGGGCATCGCGCTGCGCCAGGCCGCGGAGCCGGCCTTCGCCGCCTACGCCGCACAGGTGGTGAAGAACGCGGCGCGCCTGTGCAGCGTGCTGCAGGAGCGCGGGATCCGCATGGTCTCTGGCGGCACCGAGAACCATCTGATGCTGCTGGACGTGTCGAGCGTCGGTCTCAGCGGCGGCGAGGCGGAGGAGGCCCTGGGCTCCGTCGGAATCACCGTGAACAAGAACCTGATCCCCTACGATCCGGCGCCGCCGATGAACCCGTCCGGCATCCGGGTCGGGACCGCGGCCGTCACGACGCGCGGCCTGGGCGAAGAGGAGATGGAACGCATGGGCGCGCTGATCGCGGACCTCCTGGGGGCCCCTTCGGATGCGAGCGTGCGCGAGAGCGTGGCCGCGGGAGTCGCGGAGCTGACCGCGGCGTTCCCGATCCGCCCGGCCAGCGTCCCCGCGGGCTGAGGCGACCGCCATGGAGGACCCGCGCCTCCCGGTCTCGATCCTCACCGGGTTCCTGGGCTCGGGGAAGACGACGCTGGTCAACCGCCTGCTGGCGGGCGACCACGGCCAGCGCATCGCCGTGCTCGTGAACGAGTTCGGCGACGTGCCGGTCGATGGTTCGCTCGTGGTCCGCTCCGACGAGGAGGTGGTCGAGCTCGCGAACGGATGCATCTGCTGCAGCGTCCGCGGCGACCTGGTGGCGGCCCTGGGCAAGCTGCTCCGCGCGCGGGATCGCCTGCTGCGACCGCGGCGCTTCGACCGCGTCGTGATCGAGACCTCCGGCCTGGCCTCGCCGGGACCGGTGCTGCAGACGCTGCGTGTCGAGCCCGAGCTGTCCGAGCGGTTCCGAGCGGCCGGCGTCGTCACGCTCGTGCACGCCGGCGAGCTGGAGCAGGAGCTCGAACGGCATCCGGAGGTCGTGGAGCAGCTGGGCTACGCGGAGCTCGTCCTGCTGAACCACACGGACCAGGTGGCTCCGGCGCAGCTCGACGCTCTCGAACAGCGCATCGCGACGCACAACCCGTTCGCCGAGCGCGTGCGGACCGAGCGCGCCGTCGTGGACGTCGACCGGGTGCTCGCGCTCGGACACGACGAGGAGCGGGAGCTCCGCGTCGCCGCGACCGCGCGCCCGCACGCGCACACGGAGGACGCGACGACGGTGGTGCTGGAGACCGACCGCGAGCTCGACCTGGCGCGCCTGAAGATGTGGCTTCAGTTCCTGGCCACGAAGCGCGACCACGAGCTGTGGCGGCTGAAGGGGCTGCTCGCCTGTCGCGGGCACGCGCAGCGCGTGCGCGTGCAGGGCGTCTACCAGTTCCTCGAGCTGGGTCCCGACGAGGAGCCCGCTCCCGACTCCTCCGTGCTGGTCCTGATCGGGCGCGACCTGGACCGCGAGGAGCTGACCCGCGGCTGGGCCGCGAGTCACGCCGAGGCCTGACTCAGGCGGCCTCGTCGACGCGCTCGTAGCCGAGCGCGGTCAGGAGCTCGAAGACCTCGCTCCAGGTCGGGAAGAGGCGACCCTCCTCCAGGCGGTAGCGCTCACGCGCGGCCGCGAAGTCGTCGAGGGCCGCGTCCGTGACCAGGCTGGGCTCCCCGTCCTCGCGGCGATACCCGAGCTCGAGCAGGATCTCGAGGATCTCCTGGTCCTCGAGGAACGAGCGCAGGTGACGACGCTTGTACTCGTCGATCGCCGCGATGAACTCGAACGTGTCCTCCGAGAGCTCGTCGGGACGCGGCGTGTGCGTCCGCACCTTGGCCTTGGTGGTCTTCGCGTTCGGTTGGTCGTCGGGAGTCGTCATGATGTGCGTCAGCGAGGGGGGTTCGGGCAGGGGGGCATGCGGCTCGGCCGCGCGAGGCCCGCGACGCAGCCAAGATCGACGCCCACCCGGAGCGAACTGAACGCCAGTCTTCCCGGAGTTGGATCGCCGCCCGATGGTCCAGGGGAGTCCGCGCGGGGGACCGAACGGCTCGCATGCCGCGGTCCCGCGGAGGCGCGGGCGCTCAGGGCACCCGGAACGCCGTTTGCGCCGGCCCTGCGCAGCTCACGCTCGCGTCCACGGTCCTCGAGCGGGCTGCGGACGCGCGCGATGCGTCAAAGTTTTCCGCCTCGCGCGAGCGCCTCTTCGACGGTCGCGCGGGAAGGCGGCCGAACGATGCCGACCTCGGTGACGATCGCCGTCACCAGCTCCGCCGGCGTCACGTCGAAGGCCGGGTTGTGCACGCGCACGCCGTCCGGCGTCGTCGCGGCTCCTCCGAAGGCGGCGACCTCCTCGGCCGCGCGCTGTTCGATCGGGATGTCGGCGCCCGTCGACACGTCCGGGTCGAAGGTCGAGAGTGGCGCCACCACGTAGAAGGGCACCTCGTGCCGGGCCGCGAGAACGGCGACGCCGTAGGTCCCGACCTTGTTGCACACGTCGCCGTTCCGCGCGATGCGATCCGAGCCGACGAACACCGCGTCGATGCCGCCGGACGCCATCAGCCCCGCCATCGCCCCGTCCACCAGCAGCGTCACGTCGATGTCGGCGCGCGCGAGCTCCCAGGCCGTCAGCCGGGCTCCCTGCAGCAGCGGGCGCGTCTCGTCGGCGTAGACCGAGAGCTTCTTGCCGTTCTCCGTCGCGACGTAGAGCGGAGCCAGCGCGGTGCCGATGCCCCCGGTCGCGAGCGCCCCCGCGTTGCAGTGCGTGAGCACGCGCATGCCGTCCTCCAGGAGCGCCGCACCCAGCTCGCCCATGCGACGGCACTGGTCCGCGTCCTCCGCGTGGATCGCGCGCGCCTCCTCGAGGATCGCCGCGAGGATCGCCCGCGGCGGTGCGCCCGCGACGAGCTCCCGGTCCGCGCGGCGCGTGACGCGATCGAGGGCCCAGAACAGGTTCTGCGCGGTCGGACGCGAAGCGGCCAGCCGGGCGGCCGCCTCCCGCGCCCGACCGACCACGTCGGCCGGATCGTCGGAGTCCAGGTGCTCTCGGAGTCCGAGGGCGACGCCGTAGGCGCCGGCCACGCCGATCGCCGGGGCACCGCGCACGGCGAGGCGCCGGATGGCGTCCACCATGGCGTCGACGGTGCGGACCTCGAGGCGAACCTCCTGCGCGGGCAGCAGCGTCTGCTCGAGCAGGTCGACGTACCCGTCGAGGTCTCCCACCCAGCGCAAGGTCTCGACGGCCATGGCGCTCAGGAGGTCGCGACCGCGGCCGCGAGCGGCCGTCCGGTGATGCGCTCGGCGAT
Source organism: uncultured Planctomycetaceae bacterium (assembly GCA_964509445.1). GTDB lineage: Bacteria > Planctomycetota > UBA1135 > UBA1135 > CAZDYS01. Next base: position 1,215 of record CAZDYS010000200.1, on the reverse strand, counting down.
CTCGACGTACTTGTCGGAGATCGTCTCGATCAGCGAAGCGGGCAGGTCCGGAGCCGGCGGCTCCTTGTCCCAGTCCAGCGTCTCGAGCCAGTCGCGCAGGATCTGCTTGTCGTAGCTCGGCTGGATGCGGCCGGGCTCGTAGCGCTCCTCGGGCCAGAAGCGCGAGCTGTCGGGAGTCAACGCCTCGTCGATCAGGTAGAGGCGCCCGTCCGCGTGCCCGAACTCGAACTTGGTGTCGGCCAGCAAGATGCCGTGCTGCGAGAGCGCCTGCCGGCCGCGCTCGTAGAGCGCCAGGGCGGCCTCGTGCGCCTCGTCGAAGCAGTCGGGCCCCACGAGCTCCTTCGTCTCCTCGAGAGAGATCGGTCGGTCGTGGACCGCGTCCTTCGTGCTCGGGGTCAAGAGAGCCCGATCGAGCCGCGCGCAGAACGCGAGGCCCGCCGGCAGCGGCCGCCCGGACACCGTTCCCTGCGCGTCGTACTCCTTCCAGCCCATGCCGCACAGGTAGCCGCGCACCACCCACTCGACCGGGGTGGGCTCGCAGCGGCGCACGATCATCACGCGGCCCGCGAGCTCTCGTCGCTCCTCGACCGTGAGACCCGGAACCTCGTCCAGGTCCGTCGACAGGAGGTGGTTCGGCAGGATGTCCCGCGTCTGGTCGAACCAGTGCAGGGCCACCGCCGTGAGGACGGCTCCCTTGCGCGGAATGCCCTGGCGCATCTGCACGTCGAAGGCGGAGACCCGGTCGCTGGTCACGAAGACCAGACGGTCGGCGTCGAGTTCGTACACGTCGCGGACCTTGCCGCTCGCGAGGAGCGTCAGGTCGCCGAGGCGCTCGCGGCGCCCGAGATAGACGGGGAGAGTCATGGGGAGTCGTTTCGGCGAGTATGGCAGCCGCGGAATCGCTCTACAATCCGCGCGATGTCCGCCTCTCCCTCGACGCTCGGGTTCGCGCCGGGAACCCCCGTGGCCGGCGTCGTCGAGGTCCCCGGGTCGAAGTCCTTCGCGCAGCGCGCGCTCGTCGCCGCCGTCCTGGTCGACCCGTCTCGCGGAGCGAGTCACCTGACGGGGCTCCCCGACGCCGAGGACGTGGTCGCCGCGCGGGCCTTCGTGCGGTCCGTGGGGGGAACGGTCTCCGACGAGCCCGGGGACGCCGCCCGCGTGACCGGCGTGGGGACCGGCGGCCTGTCCGCCACCGGCTCGCTCTCGGTGGGGGAG
>CAZDYS010000199.1:0-7168 GCA_964509445.1 uncultured Planctomycetaceae bacterium | reverse complement strand
TCCGCGACGACGAGCTTCGCCCCCCAGCTCTCGGGCTCCGTCAGGTCGACGCCGAGGGAGGCCAGGGGCTCGGTCGCTCCGTCCTCCGCGATCCGCAGCACCTGTCCGTTCGACGACGAGAGGAAGAGCTCGTCGCCCTGGTTCGTGAGGTCGCGCGGCCGACCGACGTTCGGCTCGACCACCGCCGTCAGCTCGCCCACGCGCAGGTTGGCGGCGTCCACCAGGTCCGGCGCCGGTCCGGCGACGCTCGGGATCTCCCACATGCCGTCGCGGTCCGCGACGTACAGGCTCCAGCCGGTCGTGCTGCCCGCACCGGGGGTGCTTGGAGCGATCTCGAGACCGGCGAGCGCGCGCTCGTAGCTCGAGCCGATGCGCCGCACGCGGTTCTCGGCCGGGTCGTAGCGCACGACCGACCAGTCGTCCTCGCTGCAGGAGTAGATGTGGCCCTCGACGTCGACCACCAGGTCGCCGTCGTAGTTCCAGTTGGAGTAGTTGATGTTCTCGAAGCCCGGCAGGTTCCAGCGTGTGTCGAGCGCGAAGTCGTAGCGCGCCACGAGCCCGTTGAACCCGGCGTTGTTCCACTCCGCGAAGTAGATGCCGCCGCCGTTCGGGTCCGCGGCGAGGCCCCGGCACTCGTTCGCCGCCGACAGCTGGGTCAGCGTGCTCCCGTCCGAGGAGATCGCGAGCAGCTCGCCGAAGCCCCAGGCGTTGCGGTCGGCGACGTAGAACGTGCCGTCGACGTCGAGCGCGAGGTGGAACGCGTACTGGATGCGGTTGGTGGGGTCCGAGAAGATCGTCGTGACCGTCGTCGGGTTCTCCGTGACGCGCTGGATCAGTCCGTCGCGCGTCAGCGCGAAGATCGTGTCGTCGGCGGCGACCGCCAGCCCCATGATCCGGTCCGCCAGGCCGTCCGCCTGGTCCGCGACGGTGGTGACCGCCTGCGTGGTCGTGTCGTAGCGCAGGATCTGGAAGTCCGCGCCCCACAGGTGTCCGCCGACGAGCACGTCGCCGTCGTTGTCCGCCGCCAGCGTGTGGATCTGGATCCCGTTCGAGGGGCCCGACAGCCGGAAGACGCCCTCGTTCGGCACGGGCCCGAAGCTGGCCGGGTCGAGCAGTGTCGGGGACTCCACGCCGGGGAACTCGTGCAGCAGGGTCGGCGAGCCGCTCTCCGCCACGTAGAGGCTGTAGCCGGCGGTGACCGAGGAGGATCCGATCGCCGCCCCCTGCAGGGTCGCCATGCCGCTCGCGATCGTCGTCGTCTGTCCGAGCCCGCGGTCGTGGAAGCGCACGCTGCCGCCGTCCACCACGTAGAAGTCGCCGTCGACCTCGACGGCCAGGTCGCCGTCGTCGTCCTCGTTCGCGAACCCGAACGCGACGTCGTCGGCCACCAGGTCGATCGGGAAGGTCGTGTTCGTCGCGTCCACGACGCGAATGCTCCCGCTCCCCGAGCCGTCGGCGAACAGGAGGTCTCCGCTGATCGGGTCCGTGGCGATCGCGATCGGGTCGAACTCGACGAACACGTAGTCCCACTCGTCGCCGTCCGGGCTGATGCGGTTGATCGCGCGCTGCCCGCTCGACGGGGTCGAGCTCGCCACGAGGAAGTTCCCGTCCGCGTCGACGGTCAGGTCGGTCGCATCGAGGACCATGTACAGGTCGTCGTAGACCTTCGTCCAGACGGACGCGCCGGACGGGAGCTCGAAGATGTCCCCGTTCGCGTCGATCGCGAAGGTCGAGGAGCCGTCTGCCGTGACCGCGCGCAGCTCCTGGGCCGTGTCGATCGCGCTGGCGCCCGCCGGGTCCGCGAGGATCGTGCGGCGCGAGCCGCGGGGAGCCGTCGGGTCCAGCTGGCCGACTTCGCCCTCCGCGGTGCAGTAGAGCAGCGTGTCCCCGGGTCCCTGCGCCAGGTCGAGGACCGTTCCGTCGATCCGCGCGAAGACCGGCGGCGCCGTCGCGGGTTTGGGGGAGACGGGGGCCACGGCCGCCTGCTGCGCGAGCGCAGGGGAGGCAGCCAGCAGCGCCGGAGCGAGCCGGAGGAAGATCCTTCGTCCGATGGAGACCATGGTGCGGTGCAGGAAGGGGCCCGTGGAAACCGCTGGGTTTATAAGGTACCTCCTTCTGAACGCGCGGGAGCCGCGATCGGTTCCCTAACCCACGACTTCCCCCGGTCTCCGCGATGAACCGACTCCCTCTCGGCCTTCTATTCTGGACAACGGCTCTCCTGGTCAGCGGCTGCGCCGCCCCGCGTGCGGAGGAGCCCGAGGTGCTGGCTCCGGAGAACGAGGAGAGCGTCAAGCCGGGGGTCAACGACAGCTTCCTGGCCGAGGACCTCGACGTGCAGGAGTTCATCGACCGCTTCGAAGGCGAGTCCCGCGAGATCGCCGTCGAGCGCGACGCGCTCCTGGAGACGATCGCGATCGAGCCGGGCATGGACGTGGCCGACGTGGGGGCCGGGACCGGCCTCTTCCTGGACCTCCTGGCGAAGGCCGTCGGTGACGATGGCCGGGTCTACGCGATCGACATCTCTCCGGGCTTCCTCGAGCACCTCGACCGGCGGGTCGAGGCGGAGGGGTACCCGCAGGTCGAGACGGTGCTCTGCAGCGACCGCTCCGTGGAGCTTCCGCCGAGGAGCGTGGACCGCGTCTTCATCTGCGACGTGTACCACCACTTCGAGTATCCGCGCTCGACGATGGCGTCGATCGTGAACGCGATGCGCCCCGGTGCCGAGCTCGTCCTGGTGGACTTCGAGCGCATCCCCGGCGTCACGCGCGAGTGGCTGCTCGAGCACGTCCGCGCGGGGAAGGAGACCTTCCGCGCGGAGATCGAGGAGTCCGGCCTCCAGTTCGTGGAGGAGATCGACGTGGACGGACTCGCCGAGAACTACGTGCTGCGCTTCCGGCGTCCCTAGCGCCCCGCGAGCTCGAGGAGCCGCGCGGCATGACGCGCGCCGGCCGCGCCGTCCTCGTGCTTGAAGAACGCGTAGGCGCGCTCCACGCCGCAGTGCTCGAGACGCGTCCGCCAGGCGCGGAGAGCGGCGTCGTCGTAGGACTCTTCCCGCAGCCTGAGGTAACCCCAGCTCGCGGTGCGCAGGAGCGGGTCGTCGCCCACGACGTCGTGGTCGGTCACGACCCAGGCGCAGTCGCGCGCCTCGAGAAGCGCGTGCGTCTCCGGCGTGTTCCAGCTGCGGTGCCGGAACTCGAACGCGCAGCGCGCTCCGGTCGGGACGGCCTGCAGGAAGGTCTCCAGACGCTCGAGGTTCTGCTGCGCGTTCGGCGGGAGCTGGAACAGGACCGCGCCGAGCGCCTCCTCCAGCGCCTCCGCGGAGCGGAACAGGAACGCCAGCGGTTCCTCCACGTCGCGCAGCCGCTTCACGTGGGTGATGCGGCGTGAGGCCTTCAGCACGAAGCGGAAGCCCTCCGGAACCTCGGCCCGCCAGCCCGCCAGCACGTCCGGCTTGGGCAGTCGGTAGAAGGTCTGGTTGATCTCGACCGCGGGCAGCCGCGTCGCGTAGTGCGCGAGCATCCGGTCCGTGGCGAGGTCCTCCGGGTAGAAGCTGCCGCGCCACTCGGGGAAGCTGAAGCCGCTCGTACCGGCCAGGAGCTCCATGGACTCGAGGCTAGAGCGCGAGTCGGATGCCCGCGTGGAAGCCGCGGTCGACCTCGAACTCGCCGGAGTCGGTCTCGGTCTCGAGCCAGCGGAACCCGACGAAGCCCGCCGCGACCTCGCTCACGTCCATCGTCGCGCGGAACTTGAACTCGAACAGGTCCTCGCCGTCCCCGAAGGTGGCGATCGAGGGAGCCAGCGCGAGGTCCGCCGACAGGGTCGTCGGAACGGCGGTCTTCAGGTCGTACTCGGCCACCCCGATGAGCGTGACGGCGTAGACGGCCTCGTCCGGCTCGTCGAGCCAGGTCGCGTAGGCGCCCAGGCCCGCGCCCAGCCGCAGGGGCATCCCGCTCACCTGCCCCTGCCGCACGAGCCGACCGGACAGCAGGATGTCGTCGTCGTCGTTCACCAGGGCGCGCACGTTGTAGTAGTCCCGCGCGCGCTGGGTCGTCTGCCGGTAGCCGAGCTCGAAGATCGAGTCGCTCAGGGCGACCTCGATCATCTGCTGGTACCAGCCCGAGGGCTGCGGCTGCGTCCCCTCGAGGACGACGGGCTCCTGGGCGAGATGCTCGAAGCGCGTCCCGTGGAGCAGGTTGTCCTGGGCGCTCGCGTGCACGGACGAGGCCACCAGCGCCAGGAGGGCCGGGAGCGCGCGAGAGGTCACGGAGCGAAGCAGCGGATGAGGGATCATGGGCCTCCGGGGGAGAACGGACCGAGCCCGCGTATCCTAGCCGTCCGTCCGGTCGAGTTCCCTCTTGGCCACGGACCCGCTCCTCTCGACGAAAGCGAGGAAGACGCGGTCGGCTCCGGCGTCTCGCTCCGACCCCCTGTGCCTCCCGAGGACGCCCCATGATCCAGCTCACGTCTCTCGCCGCCCTCCTGCCGCTCGCGCTGCCGCTGGCCGCGGCGCAGGAAGAGGCCCGGCCCCGACTCCTCTCGGTGCAGGAGGCGCAGCGCTCCTTCGTCCACGCGCCCGACCTGCGCGTGACCCCCTGGATCGGTACGGACCTCGACGCGCCGGTCGAGCTGGTGTGGGACGCGGCCGACCGCGCCTGGGTGCTGTGCGAGGACGGCAGCCTGCGGGTGCGCGAGGCGGACGGCCTCCGCACGGTCGCGCGCTTCGAGGACGCCAGCGGGCTGGCAGTGGAGCGCGACGGACTCGTCGTCGCCCGCCGCGGCGGGCTCGAGTTCGTGCGCCTCGAGGACGGGGCGCCCGAGCGCAAGGACCTCGTCCCGCTCGCTCCGGGCGTGCGTCTCTCGCACCTGACGCGCGGGCTGGACGGCTGGCTCTACGCCATCCGGCGCGGCGGCGGAGGACCCGAGGGCGTCGTTCGCTGGAACGCGGCGAGCACGGGGGATGACGTCGTGCCGGAGCTGGTCGTCGCCCTGCAGGAGCCGCGGTCGCTCGCCCTGTCCTTCGACGGCGAGCTCTTCGCGGCGACGCGCGACGCGCACTACCTGCACGTGGTGGTGCCCGACGCCGCGCTCTCCGCGGGACGCGTCGGGGACGTCTCCAGCTTCGTGGACGGTGCGGACCACGCGATCGTGCAGCGGCTCGAGACCCGGGGCGACGCGAGCGCGCTGTTCGGCGAGCCCGGCGGCGCGCTGGTGTTCGAGGGCTCCGGCTGGCCCAGCTCCTTCGAGAACAACTACCTCGTGTGCGAGCCGCGCGGCGGGCTCGTCCACCGCGACCTGCTCGCGCGCTGGGGCGTGAGCTTCCGCGCCAAGCGCTCGCTGCAGTCGGAGCTGCTCGCGTCGACGGACCCGTGGTTCCGTCCGGTCGCCGTGCGCCAGGGACCCGAGGGCCGGCTGTACGTGCTCGATCGCTACGGCGACGGAGCCGAGGGACGGATCTGGCAGCTCGACCACGTGGCGCGTGCGGCGACGTCCCGACAGTCGTCGGACACGCTCGCCGCGCTCGACGTCGACGAGCTCCTCCGCGAGCTGGACTCCGGCTCTCGCTGGGTGCGCGAGACGGCGCACCACCTGCTGCGCGAGCGAGGGCTGGACGACGAACAGGAGGCGGCGCTGATCCTGCGCACGAAGCGCAGTCCGGATCCGCTCCTGCGGCTCCACGCGCTGTGGCTGGTCTCCGACCGACGCGCGCTGCTCGCCGACTCGGTCGCGAGCTTCGACCCGCGCGTGCGCGTGAACGCGCTGCGGCTGTTCGCCGAGGACCCGCGCTCCGGTGCCGGGCTCGGCGTGCGCGCGTTCGAGGTGCGCATCCAGGACGGTGACGGGCGCGTGCGCATCGCCGCCTGGCGTGCCTGGAAGGAGATCGCGGACGTCACCTCGTTCAACGCGGTCGCGCTGCGCTATCCCGGCCTGGAGGACGACTGGGCTCGTTCGCTCGCCCTGGCCATGGCGGCGCAGCGGCCGGCGACGTTCCTGTCGGCGGCCCTGCGGCGACCGGAGAGCGCGGAGCTCAACGAGCTCGTGCGGTTGCTCTCCGAGGACGTAGTGCGGCGCAGGGACGCGCGCGACGCCGTGACCCTGGTGCTCGAGCTCGGAGGCGGCGACCGTTCCCCGCGCATCGTCTCCTCCGTCCTGCGGACGCTGACGCGGCTCCAGCGCGACGCTCCGTGGCCTTCGACGCGTCTCTCCACGACGTTGCGTCGCCTCGCCGTCCACGAGGACCTGCGGATCGCCTCGGCCGCGATGCCTCTCGCCCGCTTGTGGCTCGGCCAGGAGCTGGGCACCAGTGAGGTCGACGGCTGGGGAGCGCGCGTGCTCGCCGTCGTCGCGGACGAGGACAGCGAGCTCGAGGCCCGGGTCGCCGGGCTCGGGGACCTGGTGGACGTCCCGGAGACGCGCCCGGAGGCCCTCGAGCTGGCGGACGGGTTGCTGGAGCGGCCGGTGTTCGCGGGCGCCGTGCTCGACGCCCTCGAGTCCGGTTCGGTGACCGTCTCGGAGCTGGGGGAAGACCGCGCCGCACGGCTTCGCGGCCATGCCGACGAAGCGGTGCGAACGCGTGCCTCCGCGCTCCTCGCGCCCTGACGCGAGGGGCTCTTCTCAGTCGCCGATCACCTTGACGAGCACGCGCTTCCTGCGGCGCCCGTCGAACTCGCCGTAGAAGACCTGCTCCCAGGGGCCCAGGTCGAGCTTGCGGTCGGTGATCGCGACGACCACCTCGCGCCCCATGACCTGGCGCTTGAGGTGGGCGTCCGCGTTGTCCTCGCCCGTGTCGTTGTGACGATAGGACGAGACCGGCTCGTGGGGAGCCAGCGTCTCCAGCCAGCGCTCGTAGTCCTCGAGCAGACCGGCCTCGTCGTCGTTGATGAACACGCTGGCGGTGATGTGCATGGCGTTGACCAGGCAGAGCCCCTCGCGCACACCGCTCTCCCGCACGATGTCGGCGACCTCGGGGGTGATGTTGCGGAAGCCCATGCGGGCATCGATGTTGAAGGTCAAGTGCTCGGTCTTCGATTTCACGGGGTCCTCCGGCCAAACGGCAGGCGATCATCTGCGGTCTTGCTCTCGAACGGGCGCCAGTATAAACGGGGCGGATGCTCGACGGAGAGGCGATCGGCGGACCGGCCTGCTCGCCTACACGCCTACCTTCCTACAC
>CAZDYS010000198.1:0-7238 GCA_964509445.1 uncultured Planctomycetaceae bacterium | reverse complement strand
GACCTCGACGCCCTCGCGTCGATCGAGCGTCCGGCCCGGGCTCCCGACCTCGACGCGGTGCGCGCCGGCCGGCAGCCCGTGCAGCGCGTAGGCTCCCGCTTCGTCCGTCCGGACCTCCACGTGGGAGAGCGGATGCCGACCGTGTCCGAAAGCCGCGTCGTCGTAGCGCCAGACGTGCGCACCGTGCAGCACGAACCCGTCGGGGAAGTTGCTCGTGCGCGGCGCGAAGGTCGCGAGGACGCGCACGCCCGCGAGCGGTCGGCCCTGCTCGTCACGCACGGTGCCCGCGAGGCTTCCGCTGCGCTCGAGCGGAAGGTCGACGCGCGTCGTCTCGCCGGAACGCACGGTGGCGATCAACGGATCGATCGAGTTCGTGAGGCGGCCGTCGTACAGCGGTTCGAGCGCGACCCGCGACCCGTTCGGATCCTCGAGCTCGAGGGTCCAGTCGCCGGGCGCCAGCGCCTGGAAGACGTAGCGCCCCTCGACGACCGGAGTCTCGCGCACGGTGCCGAAGGTGCGGAAGTAGGGCTGGGGCGAGGAGAGGAGGTACGCGCGCACGCGCGCGCCCGCGCTCAGCGGCCGCGACGACCCGAGCAGCTCGCCCTCGAGTCGACCAGCGGGCTCGACCACGACCCAGGCGGAGAGCGCGCCGTCGAGCCCGGTCGTCGCCCGCGCGCTCGAGCCCACGCGGCCGTCCGGCGCCGTGGCGTGGGCGAGGAACGAGGGTGCTCCCAGGAGGGCCGTCTCGAAGCGCCCCGCAGCGTCCGTCGTTCCGGTGCGGACCGGCTCCGAGGACGACGGCCGTGCCTCGCCTGCGCCTGGCGCACCGAACAGCGCGACCCGGGCATCGACCACCGGCGCGCCCTGGTCGTCGACCACCTGCACCACCAGCCGCGGTACGCCTTCCACGAGCTCGAGCGTGAGGCGCGAGCCCTCCTCGGCGAGATAGGTCCGGGCGCCGGCGCTCGAGCGCTCGTCCCCCACCCCGACGGTCGCCGTCACCTCGTAGGCCCCGGCGAAGAGGCCCTCGAACCGGAAGGCGCCGTCCTCTCCGGTGACGGCCACGCTGCGGGAGAGCGACGCACCTCTCGGGTGCGGAGGAACGTGCGCGGGGCTCGGCGCGGGCACGCTCTCGAGCACCAGCCGCGCTCCCGCCACCGCCTCCCCGGCGGCGTCCCGGACGCGCACGGTGAGGTCGAAGCGCGGCCGCGAGGGCGCTTCCTGCTGCGCAGCCTCCCTCTGCGGCGCCGCCGGCGAAGGCTCGACGACCGCTTCTCGCGCGCCCGCGGGCGTCTCCGCGCGAGCCGCGAGAGCTTCCTCCGTCGCTGGCGCGCCTCGTTCCACGAGCTCCGCGGGACCCCGGGCGGCGGGGAGCTCCTCGCGCGGCGTCTCGCGAGAGAGCCAGAGCGCACTTCCCGTGGCCAGGAGGCAGAAGCAGACGACAAGCGCGATCCAGAGCGACCTGGGCATGGCTGGAGAACACCATGTCACCACGGGCACGGGGGCTTGCCCCCTTCCCGGCGGAATCGAGAGAGGACGCGGGCGCGGCGGCGCCCGCGGCGCTCAGCTGCGCGGGCGCTCGTCGTCGCCGTCGGAGACGGAGGGCGTCGACGCCTCCTCCTCCGCGACGATCGGAAGCTCCTCGAGCGCGTCCGTGTCCGGCTCCGCCTCGAGCTCCAGGGTCTCCTCGGAGGAGTCGTCGGACGCCACGGCGGTCTCGGCGGTCTCGGCGTCCTCGGCCTCCGCGTCCGCTTCGACGGGCGCGACCGGAACCAGCTCGACGTCCTCGAGGACGTCCTCCTCGCTCTCGCCGAACGCGATCTCGAGGGCGGGCTCGTCGTCGTCCTCGAACGCGACGGGCTCGGAGACCTCCTCGAGCGCGCGCTCGGCGCGGGCCGCGGGATCGAAGTCCTCGCGCACCTCCTCGAGGGCCGCGCGCGCCACGTCGGACTCGGCCAGGAGCGTCGCGACGGGCTCGAAGACCGCCTCCACGTGCGCGACACGCGTGGACAGCTGTCCGCGTCGGTGCTCGAGGTCCGGCAACACCGCGTCGAGCTGCTGCTGGACGGAGGCCTCGAAGGCCTCGCGGTGCGCGTCGAGCAGGCACCGCAGCGCGGCCTTCTCCTGCGCCGGCAGGATGTCGTCGCAGGCTCGCAGGAGCACGCCGCGCAGCTCCTCGAAGCCCGGATCCCCGAGCCGCTTCTCCTTGAGCGCGGCCGGGATGGGAGCGTCGAGCGACCGCGCGTCACCGAACAGGCGCTGGCGGATCTTGGCTCCGCTGCGGAACAGGATCCAGTCCAGGAACCCGCGCCGCACGGGGATCTCGTCGAGGTCCACCTGAACGTCCTTCGCGATCTTGCGCAGGACCGGGGGCAGGTCCTTCTTCGACTTGCTCGCGCGCGGGTCCGGCACGATGTCGTCCGCGAGGCGGACGGACACGTTCCGCAGCTCCACGCCGGCGTGCCGGAAGTCCTGCGCGAGGTCCGCCGGAAGGTCGAGGCCGTGCGCCGGTCGCGAGGAGGACACGCGGATTCGCTGGCGGACGGCTTCGTCGCAGCCCGCGAGGTGCTCCGAGAACGCCTGGCGCGCGTGGACCGAGAGCAGGTCGGCGAGGCTCTCGTCCGAGTCGAACCAGTCCTCCACGGCCATGCGCAGGTTCGCCATCGCGACCTTGCGCAGCGCGGCGAAGCTCTTGGACGCCTCCTGACGCACGGTGGTGTCGAAGGCCTCGAAGGTCTCGGACCAGTCGAAGGAGCTCGCGCGCCCGTGGGCCTCGTGACGTCGCGAGACGTCCTCCAGCTGGCGACGATCCTCCGCGAGCTGGCTCTCGAGCTGCTCCAGCGGCTTCCCGCGGAGGAGCTGACCGAGCCGCTCCAGCAGCACGTCGCCCTGGCGCAGGCTGTCGCTGACGAACGCGACCATGAACTCCGAGCTCGCCAGGAACGACATCAGGTCGTCGCGCAGACCCGACACGGTCAGATGCGAGGAGGCGTCCTCCGCCTCGCCCTTGATGCGCTTGCGCGCCGCGGTCAGGAGGTCGATCGGGTAGATCTCGAGGCGTCCCTCCTCGTCGGCGTCCTTCATGGCGCGCGACATCGAGTAGGTGCGGAACGCCTCGACGATGCGCTCGGGCTCCACGGCCTCGACGCTCGGAACGAGCTCGCCGTCGGCGCCGAGGTCCCGCTTGTGCGGGTCGACGTTGACGACCAGGAAGATCCGGCTGAACAGACCGAGCAGGTCCTCGAACTCCTGGAACACCTGCTCGAGGAACAGGTTGTCGGTCTTCACGACGAAGACGGCGCAGGACGCGTTGTTGCGGAACCCACGCGTCATCTCGTCGTAGCCGAACTTCATGCGCGAGTAGAGCCCCGGCGTGTCGACGAGCACGGCCCCGGAGTCCCGCAGCTCCTCCGCCGGCAGGCGCACGTCCACGCGCCGCAGCGCCTCGGGGAAGTCGCGCGCGGGCTCGAAGTCCGTCCCCCGTTCCTCGGCGGCCCGCAGCTCTCGCGAGAGCTTCGCGTGGGCGTCGTCGACGAGGTCCTGGAACGCGCTCGTGTCGCGCAGCACCTGGGTCGAACCGTCGTAGCGCGAGATCTCGAAGGACTTGGTCGGCGCGTAGGACACGTAGACCATGCACGGGTAGGCCGGCAGTGCGGTGACCTCGCTCACGTAGCTGGACGCGAGCGCGTTCATCAGCGTGGACTTCCCGCTCTTCAGCGGGCCGAACACGAGCACGTAGGCCTGCTGGTCCTCGACCTTCTCGAGCAGCACCCGCAGGTCGTGCGCGATCTCACGAACCTCGGGCACGACCGTCTTCTCGATCTCGTCCTCGTGGGAGGCGGCGAGAGCGAGGGAGACCTCCTGGAGCGGCCGCAGCAACGGGCTCAGCGACGGGACGAACTGCTGCGAGAATTGGGCCAGGTTGATCTCTGTCATGGTGAGGCTCGCGTACTCCGGGAGAAGGACGGGACAGTCCGCACCATGCAGGGCGGTTCGTCAACTGACATTCCCGTCACCTTCCCCAATCGACGGGAAGAACGCGAAGTGCCGCGCGGCTCAGCGCGCGGCGACGACGAGCTGCGACGCGGCGCGGAGCGCGACCGCGATCGCCCGCTCCTCGGCGAGGTCGCGATCGGCGGCCTCCGAGGCTCCCTCCATCGCGCCGAGCACCGCGCACACGCAGCCCGCTTCGATCGGCGCCTCGCCGGCGGGGACGTCGCGCGCGTGGTCGCGCAGACCGTGCGCGAGCACGAACAGGTGCGAGGCCTCCATCTCCGACCCGACGCATCCGAGTCGCGTCAAGAGCGCCATGTACGCGTCGTTCTCCGGAGCGCGGGGCCCGAGCGAGAACTCGCGTCCGTGCAGCGAGTCCTTCGAGTGCAACAGCCCCGCGTGCACCGCGTCGCGAGGCAGCGCGTCCGCGGCGGCGCGCACCAGGGCGTCCGTCAGGCGCAGGGACGCGACCGCGGGGAACTCGGGCGGCGCGAAGGCGTCCGAGGCGTGCTCGTCGCGGACCGCTCCCGTGCCGATGACGACGTGCCCCACGCGCACCTCGGGCTGGATGCCGCCGGCGGATCCGACGCGCAGGAGGCGACGGACACCGAGCTCGATCAGCTCCGTCACGACGATCCCGAGGGACGGACAGCCCATCCCCGTGGAGACGACCCCCACCTCGGCACCGGAGTCCGCCAAGCGCCCCGTGAAGACGGTGTGGCCGCGCGGGCTCGGGTGGCGGACGCACGCATCGAAGCGCTCGGCGATGCGCTCCGCACGGTGGGCCGAGCCCGGCAGGAAGAACACCCGCCCGCCGGGCTGTGCGCTGGCCAGGTCGCTCTCCTCCACGGCGATGTGCCGCGGGGTGTAGTTCATCGTCTCGTGCATGAGCCGACGGGCGAGCGGATCAGCCGAGCTTCGCGAGGGCGGCCTGCACCTCGGCCAGATCTCGCGCCTCGGGCGTCTTCTCCTGGACCTGGCAGAACGCGACCTTGCCCTGCTTGTCGACGAGGACCGTCGCGCGGTGGCTGATGAACGGCACGGCCGGGTGCTCCAGCCCGTACTGCTTCGTCACCGCGAGCATCGGGTCCGCCAGGAGGTCGTGCTTGATGCCGCGCAGCTCCTTCCAGGCCTTGTGCGACCAGGTGGAGTCCCGACTGATGCCGACCACGATCGTGTCGGGGCCGTCGAGCACGGGCTCCTGGCTGATCTTGCAGTTCTCGGCCTCGCAGGTCGGGCTCCAGTCGAGCGGGTACCACATCAGCACGACGTTCTTGCCGCGGTGCGCGGAGAGCGTCCACTCGGTCTCGTCCTGGGTCTTGAGCGTGAAGTCGGGAGCTTCGGTTCCAACGTCGATCGGCATGGCGGGTCCTGTTCTGGTTCCGGTTGCGGGAAGGCGGCCAGACTAGCCAGCCCCCCGGGAGCGATCTCCCCGGGAGGGTGCTTTTCTTGGGGCGCCCTCGGGGAGTCCGCCGCCAGGTCCGGGACCGCTCGCCCCCGCCGGGCGCTAGCATGCGCCCATGCGACTCCTCCCCGCGCTGCTCCTCGTCACGACCTCCGCCTGCTGGAGCACGGCTCCCGCCCCCGACTCCCCCGAACGGCTGCAGCGCATCGCCTTCGGCTCCTGCGCCAAGCAGTCCCTCCCCCAGCCGATCTGGGACACGATCGCCGCCCACGAACCGGACCTGTTCCTGTTCCTGGGCGACAACGTGTACGCCGACCGCCCGACGGTGCCCGAGCGCGCCGAACAGATCCAGGCGGCCTACGACGCCCTGGCGGCGAAGGAGACCTGGCAGCGCTTCGCGGCCAGCACGCCGATCCTGGCGACCTGGGACGACCACGACTACGGCAAGAACGACGCCGGCGCCGAGTGGGAGCTCGCGGGCGCGAGCCAGGAGCTCTTGCTGCGCTTCTTCGAGGAGCCGGAGGACTCGCCGCGCTGGCACCGCAAGGGGGTCTACGACTCCCGGGTGTTCGGACCGAAGGGGCAGCGCGTGCAGGTGCTGCTGCTCGACACCCGCACGTTCCGCGATCCCCTGTCGCGGCGCAACCGCCCCGAGGGAGCCGCCGGAGGTCCCTACGGACCGGGTCCGGGCACCGTGCTCGGGGAGGCCCAGTGGAGCTGGCTCGAGGAGGAGCTGCGCGTGCCCGCGGACCTGCGCATCCTGTGCTCGAGCATCCAGGTGGTCGCCGAGGAGCACCACTGGGAGTGCTGGGCGAACTTCCCGGCCGAACGCGAACGCCTGCTGCGCCTGATCGACGACACCGACGCCGGCGGGATCGTCGTCCTCTCCGGGGACCGCCACCTGGTCGAGCTGTCTCGCCTGGACGAGGCCCCCTACCCGCTGTGGGACTTCACCTCGAGCGGCCTGAACGAGACCCCGCGCGAGATCGACGAGCCCAACCGCCACCGCGTCGGCCCCGTGCGACGCTGCACGAACTTCGGCCTGCTGACCATCGACTGGCGGCGGCGTGCGGTGACGCTGGAGGGCCGCGACGGCGAGGACCAGGTCCTCGTACGTCAGGAGCTCGCGCTGCGCGACCTGCGCGAGTAGCGCGAATAGCGACTCGCCCGGGTCAGGCGACCTTGAGCCCGGCCGCGTGCCGCAGCTTGCGCTGCAGCTCGAGCCCCTGCTCGAGGTCCGCGGTGGTCAGTGCGCCGAGCTTGAGCAGCGCTTGACCGATGTGCAGCCCCTCGAGGTGGTGGATGTGCATCGCCTTCTCGAGCTCCTGGTTCGAGATCATCCCCGCCCCGAGCAGGACCTCGCCCAAGAACATCTGCTCGGTGATCCGCATGCCGGCGCGCACCTCCTTGACGGTCGGCGTGCCGTAGCTGTGGAGCATCTCGGCGTGCTTCTCGCGCATCTTGCGGTCGAGCTCCGCGAACGGATCGGGCTTGGCCTCCTCCTCCGGTTGCGGAGCGGGCGTTCCGTCGAGGGAGAGGACCTCGCCGGAGCGGAGCTTGCGCTGCAGCTCGAGGGTCTCGAGCAGCGTCTCCGGCGACGCGGCGCCGCTCATGAGCATGCACTCGCCCAGCGGCAGCTTCATCTTGCGGTGCATGCGCAGGGCGGCGGCGACCTGCTCCCGGCTCGCGTGCCCGAGCTCGACGAGCATCTTGCCGAGCACCATGTCCTGGATCTGGGGCAGCTCCGGGGGCGGCGGGGCCTGCTCCCCGGGGAGGGAGGACGCGAGCTCTCGGTCCTCCTGCGGGTCCGCGGAGGCCTCCGGCGCGGCGCTCGACTCCG
>CAZDYS010000197.1:0-7245 GCA_964509445.1 uncultured Planctomycetaceae bacterium | reverse complement strand
CATGGCGAACCGTGGGATCGAGGAGATCTCCTACTTCCAGGTCGACAACCCGCTGGTGCGCCCTGCGGACCCGGTCTTCCTCGGTCTGCACGCGGAGGCGGGAGCGCAGATGTCGACCAAGGGCGTGGAGAAGCGCGACGCGGCCGAGAAGGTCGGCGTGATCGGACGGATCGAGGGGGCGCTGGGCGGTATGGCGTACTGCGACCTGCCGGAGGAGGCGCGCGAGGCGCGCGAGGGGAGCGGCGCTCTGCGGTTCCGGGCCGGCAACATCGCGGTCCACCTGCTCGCCGTCGACTTCGTGCGAGAGATCACGGGAGGAGCTCTCTCGCTCCCCTGGCACGTCGCGCGCAAGGATCTGAAGGCGGTCGACGACGGAGGGAGCGCGGCCCAGGTGCCGGGCTTCAAGTTCGAGACCTTCGTGTTCGACGCGCTCGCGATGGCCGAGCGCAGCGTCACCATGGAGGTCGACCGCGCGCTCGAGTTCGCTCCGGTGAAGAACAAGGAGGGACAGGACTCGCCGGCCACCTCGCGGGCGGCGCTCGCGGGCCTCTTCGCCTCCTGGGTGCAGGCCTCCGGGGGCGAGCTCCCGCCGCCCGACGCCGCGGGCCTGCGACCGATCGAGGTCGACCCGCGCTTCGCCGAGAGTGCGGAGGAGTTCGCGGAGCGCGCTGCGGCCACGGCGGGGCCGAAGATCACCGCGGACGGTCACGTCTACGCGCTCTGAGCCGTGGGGCATCCGCTCGAGGCTGCCCACGTCTGCGTGCTCGGGGGCGGGCGGTCCGGCGAGCGCGAGGTCTCGCTCACGAGCGCGCGCGAGATCGCCGCGGCGCTCTCCACGCCCACGGATCCCGAGGACCGTCGCGGACCGCGGTGCGTGACCACGGTCGAGGTGGGGGAGGACGGACGGTGGCGCGCCGGGGGGGACGAGCCGCTGCCTCCGGGGCGGGCGCTCGGGGGCCTGGCCGACGTGGACGTCTTCTTCAGCGGCCTGCACGGAGGCGAGGGGGAGGACGGCACGCTGCAGGCGCTGTTCGCCCTGCACGGGCACGCGTTCACCGGGAGCGGCGTCGCCAGCGCGGTGGCGATGGACAAGGTCTTCGCGCGGGAGCTCGTCGCATCGAGCGGGCTGCGCGTGGCGGCCGGCGCGCGCTTCTCTCGCATGGACTGGAGCGACGACCGCGAGCGGGTGCTCGAGCGCGTGCGCGCGCTCGCGACCGGGAGCGGCTGGGCGGTGAAACCGCGCGGCGGCGGTTCGTCGGTCGGCGTGTCGGTGCTGCAGGATCCGAGCGAGCTCCCGCAAGCGCTCGAGACCGCGCTGGAGTGGGACGAGGAAGTCCTCGTCGAGGCCGGAGTCGACGGGCTCGAGGTGGCGGCCGGAGTCCTCGAAGAGCGGGGTCGTCCGCGGGCGCTCCCGCTCGTCGAGATCCACCCGAAGGACGGAGGGTTCTTCGACTACCGCGAGAAGTACGCCGCCGACGGCGCGCGCGAGGTGTGCCCGGCCCAGGAGCTCTCCGCGGAGCTCGTCGCGCGCGTGCAGGCGGACGCGGTGCGCGCCCACCAGGTGCTGCGCGCCTCCGGGTACTCGCGCACGGACTTCCTCGTGCCGAAGGCTGCGGACGGGTCCTGGGAAGCCCCGGTGTTCCTCGAGCTGAACACCCTGCCGGGGATGACGCCGCGCTCGCTGCTGCCGCAGGCGGCGGCCGCGGCGGGGCTCGATTTCCGCTCGCTGTGCCTCGCGATCGCTGCGGAAGCGCTGGGTTGAGGAACCGTCCCGGGCGCTTGCCGAGCGCAAAGTCAGCAGCCATGCTGACCGCATCGAGGCCAGAGTGGCGGAATTGGTAGACGCGATGGATTCAAAATCCATTTCCCGCAAGGGAGTAGGGGTTCGAGTCCCCTCTCTGGTACCCGCTCGCCTCCTTCTCCCGGCGGTCGTCGACGTTCCCTGACGCATGGAGCCCCGAGGAGAGCCTGCGGCCACGAGCGAGGTGCGCGAACGCGCCGCGGCGGAACTGGCGGAAGCGCTCCTGCCCGTCATTCGTCGGTACCTGCGGCTGTCCGTCGAGGAGTTCCGGACCGTCGAGTCGAGCTTCGAGGTGACCGACGAAGGCCTGTGCGACGAGGAGCTCCTGCGGCGCGTGGAGGCGCGGCAGGAGGAGGGACACGCGATCGGGTGGTGCCTCGGCGTGCTGGCCGCGGCCTCCGGGACGGACGTGCTGCTCGCGCGGCGGGAGCAGGACGGTCTGCGCGAGCTCGTGGAGCTCGTCCAGATCGCTCTGGGGGACCGGCCTCTCTGGCCCGCGACGAAGGAGCTGCCGCGCGTGGAGCCGTCCGTGGGGGCCGGCTGGGAGCTGCCGTTCCTCGTGGCCTGGGCGTTCCTGCGGGCGGGGATCTGTCCGCCGACCGACGAGCCTCTGCGCTGGGGGCTGATGGAGCACCGCGAGCGCCAGACCTTCTTCGTCGCCTGTGGGCCCGATCGGGACGTGGGGCCCTGGAGCCAGCTCGTGCAGCTGGTCGACGGAGCCGAGGCGATCGAGGAGGACGACGGGTTCGGCGTCGTCCTCCCCGCGGGGACGCTGCTCGCCTAGAAGGCCGAGACGTTCGAGCTCGCGACGAGCGCGCCCGTCACGTCGAACAGGATCGCCTGAAGCTGCAGCGTGCCGACGAAGCCGCCGGGGTTCACGTAGCCCACGGTGCTCGCGCCGAGGGAGTCGACGGGAAGCGTTCCGGGGACACGCATCACCGTCCCCGCGTCGAGCCCGAGCACGAGCGGGAACGAGAGGTTCAGGGCGTACTCACCGCCCACCGGCGCGTTGGCCGCGAGGTCGTAGAACAGGATGCCGAAGCCGTTCGGCGGGCACGCATCGAGGGTGACGTCGAAGGGGCCAGGGCCGCTGGTCCCCAGGCCGTTCGTCGCGAGCGCCGGGCGAAGCGGCGTGACGGCGCGGCGTGCGGAGACGGTCGCGAAGTCGGTCGTGTTGTAGAGCAGCGTTCCGCTGGTCTCCGGCTGGTACGCGGCGAACGCACCGATTCCGTCGCCCGGGAGGAACTCGACGTTCGACAGCGTGAAGCCCGTCAGGCCCTCGACCAGCACGTCCCCGCCGACGACGCGCAGGCGATTGACGCCGCTCGCGAAGTTGTTCTCCGCGAGGAACAGCGTGCCCGTGCTCGCATCGAGCGCGAGCGAGGCCGCCCCGTCGAGGCTCGGCTCCAGCACCGTGCCGTCGAGCTCCGTCAGGACGGGCGCTCCCGTCAGAAGCCCGGCGTCGAAGCGCAGGACCTGGGACGATCCGGCGGGCGGCGGCCAGGCATCCGTGACGGTCGCGAGCACGAGGTCTCCGGACGCATCCAGCGCCACGGGACCGGAGGCGCCCGCGACGGCGACGAGCTCCGTCGTCGCCCCGGTGACGAGGTCGACGCGGTAGACCTGGTTGCCGAACCCGAAGCCCAGGGCCGCGGCGCTCACGAGGACCGTGTCGGCGGTCTCGAACACCGCGTCGTAGTTGAAGGTCAGGCTCGTGACCGGAACGGGGCTCGAGCCGGCCAGGTCCATGCGATAGATCGTGCCCGTCGAGCTCTCGCCGAACACGATGCGCTCGGCGGTCTCGTGGACGATCAGGAAGGAGGAGAAGACGGAAGCCGGCAGCGTGGCCAGGTTCCCGACGAACACGCCGTCCGCGTTGTAGCGGTCCACCGTCAGGCCGTCGAAGGTGACGACGTCGCCGTCCGAGAGCGTCCGCGTCACGACGCCGCCCGGGTAGGCGAGGTCCGCGAGCGCGTAGCCGTCGGTCGGGGTGTCCGCCGCGAGCGGGGCGGCGAGGAACAGGGGAGCGAGGAGACCGGCGAGCGAGAGCTGCCGGGTCGAGAGGGGAGTGCGCATGGTTGCGACCTCGGGTTCGATGTCCACGTCGAATGCCGACGCCCGAGAGCAACGCACGAGGTCCGCTCGAGCCTCACGGCTCGCGCCCGGACCGCGACCTTGCTCCGAGGTCGACGAGGGGTCCAAGGACGCGTCGGGTCTCCTGACTCGCGCTCTCGCCTCCTCCGGCCTTCCCGGGCGCTTGCCCAGTGACCGAGCCCGAAGGCTCACGACCGCGAACGGTCGTGGGGGAGACGCAACGACTCACAGTGGCGGGACCGCGCAGGATTCACACCTGCTTCCCCGTTCGCGTCCGTCTTTCTTTCTGGAGACTAGCGGGCGGTCGCCGGCGTCGCCCGCGCGCGGTGCGGCGAACGACGCCGGTCGGGCCGGGAGCGCTCGGATCCGCGGACGCCCCCGGGGACTCGCCCGTGCCCTCGCCGGCCGGCGCCTCGGGGCTCTCCGCCGGCGTGAACGCGAACAGCTTGTCGAGCTCCGTCGCGGCCTCGGCGCCGAGGACGACGCGCCAGCGGGCTCCGGCCTCCTGCAGCAGGCGCTCCGAGTAGGTCCCCGGGACGTTCTTGGCGACGACGCCCTCCGGAGCCAGCTGGCAGAACCCGGCCAGGAAGGCCACGTGGAGCACGACGCCCGTCCCGGCCCCCAGGACGGCTCCGGCGAGCCGGTTCGCGAACCCGAGCTGCATGGCCTCGATGAGCTTCTGGCCCAGGAGGCCCAGGATGCTCGCGGCGCCCAGGGTCAGGAGGAAGACCGAGACCCAGGCGACCCCGTGGGCGAGTCGCGGGTCCACGTCGGACCAGGACTCCCCGATCCAGAGCGCGACCTCCGGGTGGAACAGGCGTGCGAGCCCGACCGCGATCACGATGCCCACCAGGCGGATGACCTGCCACCAGAGCCCGCGCCAGAGGCCCAGGGCGATCACGCCGGCGACCACGGCGAGCCCGACGAGGTCGAGCATGGCCAGGGAGCGCAGCTGTTCGAGGAAGGAGGGGTCGTTCATCGGACTCCAGCAGAGCGTTTGCGGTGGGGGAGATCCAGGGGGATGTAGGCCCTCTTGGGGAACGCTTCTGCCGCCTTCCCGTCCCGGATAGACTCTTGCGCCCTTTTTGCCCGACATGCCGACCGCACGACAGGACCTCGAGCGCGGACTCCAGACCTTCCAGGAGCTCGCGCAGCGCATCCCGGAGCTCGCTCGCGAGCTGGAGGAGAGCCGCAGCCACTACTTCGCCTCCGGCCAGGCCGAGCGCGCCGACAAGTCCCTCGCGGACCGGCGCCACCTCGAGTGGTTCCTCCTCGAGCGACCCTCGGACCACCTCGGCGGCGTGCCCTGCGAGGTGCTCGCCAGCGAGTGGGTGGAGCGCTCGGGGCGGACCACCTCGCTCGGTCCCGAGGCGTTCCTGCAGTCCCTGGCGGGCGCCTTCGAGGTCACCGCCAGCGAGCCCGGTCGCGGCCTGTGGGCGCGCGACCTGTTCGGACTCGGCGAGTACCCGATCGAGGAGGCCGAGGCGGCGGGGGAGATCCGCACCGGCGACCTCCTCGTGGGGCGCGTGTTCCCGATCGGCGACGGCGTGTTCCGCCTGTCGCCGGCGGTCAGCTGCTTCCGCAACCCGGATCTCGTCGGCGCCGTGCGCGCGGACATCGAGCGGCTGCGCGGCGCGCGCCGCGGCGTCCTGCGCATCCAGCAGATCGAGCTCGAACGCCTGTTCTTCGGCGACGCGCCGATCGCGGGCGACGTCCCGGAGTTCGACCTCGAGGCGGAGCGTCAGCGAGCGCACGAGGCGCTGGTCGTGGCGGGGCTCTCCGCGGCCGACAGCACGCGCGCGCTCGAGCTGGTGCGACAGGCCGCGAGCGAGGGACGCTCCGTCGTGACGGAGCTCCTGAACGAGCTCGCCTTCGACACGGACGCGGACCTCGATCAGGCGCGTCGCACGCTGGTGGATCTGTGGGCCGTCGAGACCCACGGCGCGGACCTCGAACCCGCGCGGACGGCGCAGGGCGCGACGACCGGCGTGGCGACGCGATCGCGTCGCGACGAGGTCGAGTCCTCACCGGCCGACGTGCGTGCGGCCCTCGAAGCCTTCGACGCGGGTCGCGCGGAGGGGCAGGACCTCGACGCGCTGTTCGCCCAGCTGGCCGACGACCTGGGCGTCGACGCGCCCGCGGACGAGGACGTCTCCGGCTCGCTCCAGGACTTCCCGGGCGTCCTGGGCGCGATGGTCGAGGAGTTCCTGTGGGACGTCGCGCGCGAACAGGGCGACGCGCACGCCGCGCGCCTGGAAGGCCTGCGGCGGCTGTCGCAGTACGGCGCGCACATCGGTCTGTTCGAGGACTTCCGCCGGCGCGAGATCCTCGACTTCGCCGGACGCTGGCTGCTGGACGAAGGCGAGCTGCGCGGTTCGGAGGAAGCGCGCTCGGTCCTCGATGCGCTGCGTTCGTTCTGCGCCTGGTGCGTCGAGCGTCACGGACACGAGGAGCTCGCGAGCTGCGACGAGCTCCTGCAGGCGCTCGCGTCGTCGGTCCCGCGACACGTGCTCGTGCGTCAGGAGACGCTGGCGCGAGACGCAGAGGACACGCCGTGGTTCGTCGACGGCTTCGAGCTCGAGGACGTGCTCTTGACGTCCGACGACGGCAAGCGCAAGCGCCTGCGCGTCTCCGAGTCGATGCGGTCGCTGCTGCGTACCGGCGACGTCGTGCACGCGCGTCCGGTGGACGGCAGCTGGCGCATGAGCGCGAGCTATCCGGCGGAGCTGCGCGAGCTCCTGGAACGCGCCGAAGGCTGACCCGGACGGGCGGTCAGCCGCCGGTGGTCGACCACGGGATCTGGACCTCGGCGACGAGCTCCTCGAGGCTCGTGACCTCGGCCGGGTTCACGAGGTAGATCTCGCGCACCGGGACCCCCGGCGACCAGTTGAGCTTGTCGAGGAACGCGAACAGCTGCGGGTAGACGCGCGGAAGCTCCGGGTACGGTCCGCGGACCTCGGCGTAGGCGACCATCGCGCGCGGCAGCACGTCGTAGGACAGCGTGCCCGTGATGCGGTCCGTCGGGCCCGCGATCGGGAGGCACACGCGCGAGCGCAGCCGGGCGACGTCGACCGTCGACGGGTCGTCGTAGAAGAGCGCGAACGGCGCTCCGGTCGCCGTGAGGCCGGCGGCGCTGGCCGCGCCGACGAGAGCGCGCATCGCGTCGCCCAGTGCCCGGTAGTCGCCGAACTGTTCCAGGTAGACGTAGGGCTGCTCGAGGCGTTCCTTCCAGTTCGGCTCGACGGTCGTCGGCTGGTGCACGCTGCCGATGTCGGCCGACGGCGCGACCGGCGACCGAGCCTCCTGGGGAACGCCGTAGGCCCCGTCGGTCGCCGTGGAGTTCGGGTTCC
>CAZDYS010000196.1:0-7257 GCA_964509445.1 uncultured Planctomycetaceae bacterium | reverse complement strand
GTTCGAAGGCCGAGGCTGCCGCGGGGACGGTCGCCTCGACGGGCGCGCGCGCTGCGGGCTCTACCGCGTCGCGTGGATCGGGGCGCTCGTCCTCCGCGAGGGCGCGCGGTCGCTCCAGCGTGCTCGCGCGCGGCTCCTCGCGGGACGCGGAAGCGACCGAGGGAGCTTCGGTCGAGGTCTCCCGGCTCGAGCCGTCGCTGCCGGCCAGCCAGGCGATTCCCCCGAAGGCGGCGACGACGACGAGCGCGAGCAGGGCCTTCCTCATGCCGTCAGGCTAGCTCGCTCCCCGCGCTTCCACCAGCGACCGGAACCCAGCGGAGCCGGGCCGCCCCACGCCCGCCCCCCCCAACGCGAGCGGGCCGGCTCCCCGAGAGGAACCGGCCCGCGAAGGTCGCCCGAAGGCGGTCCGTCAGTCGGCGATGTGGAGTCCGCGCGTGTCCTCGGCCGTCGAGATGCCGGCGGCGCTCAGGTCGAGGAACAGCGAGAAGCTGCCCGCCGTCGCGTTGCCGGTGTTCGTCGCGGTGAAGAGGGTCACGTCCTCGTCCACCACGCTGTAGCCACCGTTCATCGCGCCGGTGCCGATCGTGCTGAAGTAGAACTCGTTGGACGAGCCCCAGTGCAGCGCGCAGATGTCCTCGGCGCCGTTCCCGCCCATGCCGACGTCGGAGCCGTCGAACAGGCGCGAGAAGGTGCCGGAGGTCGAGGAGCCCAGCGAGGAGGCGTTGAAGACGAAGAAGTCCTCGTCCGCTCCCCTCTGCCCGTTGCCGCTGAAGCCACCGACGCTGGAGACGACCAGGTTGCCGCTACCGTCGAGCGACAGACCGTCGATGTCCTCGCCGTTCGAGGTCAGCCCCACGTCGGAGCCGTCGAAGTAGAACGTGAAGACGCCGGCCGTGTTCGCACCGGTGCTCGACGGGGTGAAGCGGATGATGTCCGAGTCGTCGACGCTGGTACCCGAGGGACCGCCCGTCAGACCGGGGATCGACATCGCCGCGGAGCGGCTGAACAGCATGTCGCCGTCCGGCAGGAACGCGATCGCGTCCATCGCGCCGGAGGTGATGCCGACGTCCGAGCCGTCGAAGTACAGGGAGAACGTGCCGCTGTTCACGTCGTAGACGTAGACGTCGTCACTCGAGAGGTTCCCGACGCCGGGCACTGAGATGCCCCCGTTGTTCACCAGGTAGACCAGCGTGCCGCCGGTCGGCGGCGGGTCGTCGACGGTGACCGTCAGCGCGTCGGAGTCCGTCAGCGAACCGTCGCTCACGGTCAGCGTGACCGTGTAGGTTCCCGCGGAGGCGTAGCTGTGCGAGACGTTCGCGCCGCTCGCGGAGTTGCCGTCCCCGAAGGTCCAGCTGTAGCTCGCGATCGGTCCGTCCGGATCGGTCGAGCCCGAGCCGTCGAAGCTGAAGGTGTCGGTGACGAGCCCGCTCTGGTTCGCCCCGGCCACCGCCGTCGGCGGGTTGTTGACGGGGTTGCTCGAGACGGTGACGGTCAGCGTGTCGGAGTCCGTCAGCGAGCCGTCGCTGACCGTCAGCGTGACCGTGTAGGTCCCCGCCGAGGCGTAGCTGTGGGAGACGTTGGCGCCGCTCGCGGAGTTGCCGTCCCCGAAGGTCCAGCTGTAGCTCGCGATCGGACCGTCCGGGTCGGCCGAGCGCGAGCCGTCGAAGTTGAACGTGTCCGAGACGAGGCCGCTCTGGTTCGGACCGGCGACCGCCGTCGGCGGGTTGTTCGTCGGCCCCGTCGGGACCGCGTCGATGCAGGCGCGGAAGTCGACCAGTCCGTTGCCGTCCCAGTTCGCGCCGCCGTTCGGCGAGTCGTTCGGGTCGTCCGGGAGATCGATCGTGTTCGTCTGGATGATGTTCTCGATGTCGTCGTTCGTGAGGCCGGCGCCGACGTCGCGGTTGCGCGACTCGACCAGCGCGGCGAGCCCCGCCACGAGCGGAGCCGAGAACGAGGTGCCGCTCGCGAGGACCCAGTTCGAGGAGCCGGGGCTCCCGGAGGCCACCGTGCCCACGCCGGCACCGACGAGGTCCGCACCGGGCGCGACGACGTCGACGGCGTTGACGCCGTACTGCGAGAAGGACGCGCGACCGTCGAGGTCGCCCGATCCGCCTGCGAGCACGGAACCGGAGTCCGAGGCACCGACGGAGATCACGTGGTTCAGGCTGGACGGGTACTGCTGCGACGAGGAGTTGCCGTTGCCGGCCGAGGCGACGGTGATCAGGCCCTGGCTGTGGGCGTAGTTCACGGCGCTCTCGAGGACGGACGAGTAGCCGCCGCCGAGGGACATGTTGATCACCTTCGCGCCGTTGTTCGCGGCGTAGGTGCAGGCGTTCGCGATGTCGACCGTCGAGGCGCCACCGTCGTCGGTGAACACCTTGAGCGCCATGATCTGGCAGTTCCACGCGGCTCCCGCCATGCCGGTCCCGTTGTTCGCCACCGCGGCGGCGTTGGAGGCCGCGAAGGTGCCGTGGAACGAGCCGTCGTCGGCGGCGCCGTTGAAGTCGTTGTCGAAGCCGTCCCCGTAGTCCGGGTTCGGGTCGTTGTCGTTGAAGTACCAGTCCCAGCCGTGGACGTCGTCGATGAAGCCGTTGCCGTCGTCGTCGACGCCGTTGCCGGCGATCTCGCCGGAGTTCGTCCACATGTTCGCGGCGAGGTCCGGGTGCGTCCGCTGGCAGCCCGAGTCCACGACGGCGATGATCACGTCGCTGCGGCCGGTCGTGACGTCCCAGGCGGCCTCGGCGTTGACGTTGTTCGCGTCCATCGCCCACTTCTGCAGGTCGCTCGCGACGCCGGCGTAGTTGTCGTAGAACGAGTCCGTCGGGACGTCGTGCAGGTAGTACAGGTAGTTCGGCTCGATGAAGTCGATGCGCGAGTCCCCGCGGAACTTCCGCAGCGTCTCCGCGACGGTCGTGCTGGTCGGCAGCTGGTAGCGGTGGAAGCCGAGCGTGGCGTTGTGCTCGATGCTCAACAGACCCGCCTCGGTCTCGATGGACTGCGCCTCGGCGGACAGGCGGCCCTGTCCCTGGGCGTAGCGGATGACGACCTCGCCGGGGATGAAGGTCGGGCGCTCGACGGAGGTCGGCGCGCCGAAGCGATGCTCGCGGAGCGGCGTGGGGCCTTGGAGTTCGGGCCGCGCGCTCTGCTGAGCAGAGGCGAACGTGGCCGCGCCGATCAGGCAGACGGCCAGTGCAGAGGTTCGCTGCATGGATACTTCCTCTCGAAAGAGTTGGGGTGAAAGGAACCTGTTCTCAGAAGAACGACTCTCGTCGATTTCCACAAGGGTCGTAGCGCGCGTTGCCTGCTCGCGAGAAAGCGCCAGAAACGTGGGACGCTTGTCTCAGGAGGTTCCCGTCGGTAGGTTCCATCCGATCGCAAGTTCGCTTGCGACGAGCGCTTCTCGCGAAGCGTCTCCGGAGCGCGCCGGTTCGAGGGTTTCTCGCAGGAACCCTTCTCAGGGTTTTCGTCTAGCGCTTGCGAAAGACGAAGCGCTGGTAGAGCAGCGAGACGCTCAGCAAGGACACGGCGAGGCCGCCCAAGGAAGCCACGCGGTACAGCCCGCTCAGGTTGCCGAGGTCGTAGAGGAACACCTTTCCGATCGCGAGCAGGAACAGCGCGAGGCTCGTCCAGCGCAGCGCGCTCCGCTCGAGGCGCGTGCCGACGAGGAGCAACAGGAACGCGTAGAGTCCGTAACCGACGGACAGCGTCAGGTCGCGCTCGGAGGAGCGCTCCAGCTCGAACGCGATCCACTCCCCCTCTCCGAAGCGGTTCAGAATCGCGAGGTGGATCCAGGCGAAGCCGGTCGTCACGGCGCCCAGCCCCAGGACCGTCCTGCCGTGACGCAGCGAGTTCGTGCCGCTCTCACGCTCGACCAGGACGAGCGCGACGACCAGGAACACGAGCGACAGGCCGTGCACGAGGCCCACCTCGTTCCCGAGGAGCGCCTCTGTGTGCGCGTAGGTCCGCGGCGTGAGCGCGTTCGTCACGAGGACGAGCACGGCGAGGCTGCCGGCGGCGACGGCCAGCCAGCACAGGAGTCCGCGATCCCGCGCCACGGAGGACGGCTCGGGTCCCTGCCGGAACGCGCGCGCATGGAGCGCGAACAGCGCCGCGAGGGATGCCGGGACGAGCACCTCGGGGAAGCGGTCGAGCTCGAGGAAGAGCGCGAGGCTCGTGAGAGCCAGAGCCCCCGCTCCGATCCACAGCCGCGCGGGCCGTCCGGACGCGTGCAGGAACGACAGGCCGAACGCGCCCCAGGCCACGAGCGCCAGCGCTCCCTCGGGGATCCAGGGATCCTCGCCGCCGGACGTGAGCAGCCACGGCACGACGAACGAGGCCTGGCCCAGAGCGAGGGCCGCGAGCACGACGCCCGCGAGCACGCGTGCCGCGTCCCGCGCTCGCGTCGGCCAGCGGAGCTCACGCGGACGCGCCAGGCGCTCGGGACCGAGACACGCGAGCCCCGCACCGACGAGCCCGAAGCGCGCCAGGATCCACAGGAGCTCCGCGCGGACCGGCTGCGGGACCAGGCTGAGCCAGGAGAAGTCGACCAGACAGCACGCGACCACGCCGACCGCGGCCCACAGGGGATGTCCGAGCCGCCAGCTGCCGAGCAGGAACAGCACCGTCGCGGCGAAGGAGGCCTGAACCGGGAAGCTCGTCCCCGCGTCCGCGATGCGGTAGTCCACGGCCAGGCCGCCCAGGAAAGCGGTGACCGGCACCAGCGACGCGTGGACTGCCGCGCGGGCGCGCGCCGGCGAGGACCGATGCAGGCCGAGCGCGAGGAGGAGACCGGCGATCGCGACTCCGGCGCCCAGCGCGAGCGGCCCCTCCGCCGGCGTCGCGCCACGTCGGAGGTAGTGCAGGAAGAGCACCGCGCTGGCGCCCACGCTCGCGGCGAGGATCGGCCAGATCGCGTTCGCGAGCACCGCCTGTCGCGCCGCCAGCGCCGTCGCGGCGGCGGCCGCCAGCCCGAGCGCAACGAAGGACTGGCCGTGCGCGAAACCGGCGGCGACGAACAGGACCACGAGGGTCCCCAGGCTCGCGGTCCAGGCGGCGAAGCGCTCCCGCTGCGGGCCGTCCTGCGTTCGACGTGCCCACTCGTGGAACAGGTTAGGGACCAGCGCGATCCCGACGGCGACGGCGGCGAGCTCGTGGAGCCGCGCGTCCGTCCCCTCGCGCGAGACGAGCCAGGCGTCCTGCAGGAACAGCGCGGCGAGCGCGGCGGCCACCGGAGGCTCGCGCCAGTCGTGCTGGCGACCCACGAAGCACGCACCGGCCAGGAGCATCCCCGCGAGGACCCCGAGGGGCCACAGGTGGTCTTGCCCCTCGAGGGCGGTCGCGAGGTGCGTCATCAACGCGAAGGGCGCGAGCACCCCCGCCGCCTGGGTCCAGCGCCAGCGCGGGTTGGCCGGGCCGCGGCGCAGCGCGCCCACCCCGACGAAGAGCAGCGCGAATCCGCCGAGCACGAAGAGCGACCAGCCGGTGCGCTCGGCGCCCGGACCGTCGAGCACCCACAGCGACTCGTACAGGAACGTGCCGACCAGGGCGGCGAGGCCGACCCAGTCCCACCCGTAGCGCTTCGCGACGGACAGGAGCCCGATGTCCAGGAGCAGGAGATAACCGAAGCGCGTCCCGGGCTCGTCCGGCGCGAGACCGAGGAGGAGCGGCGTCAGGAAGCCGCCGATCCAGGCGATCGAGATGGCGATGCGCGAGGCGGTTCGGGAGGCGAGGAAGCAGCCGAAGGCGGTGACGACGCCCATCAGGGGCAGCGAGACCGCGTCCCCGAGATAGCCGTAGCGCTCGTCGGCGGCGTAGATCGTCGCGTAGAACGCGACCAGACCGGCGCCCGCCAGCGCGTCCGGCACCGCGTCGAACCGCCGCCTGCGCAGCACCGCGGCGGCGACCAGCGAGCCGACTCCGAGCGTGACTCCGGAGGCGATGCGCCAGGGAGGCGTGAGGAAGCCGTTCGTGATCAGGTGCTTGAAGAGCAGGACCGCCGCCAGCGCGAGCGCGATGCCGCCCAACACGGCGGCGCCGCGCACGCCGAGGAAGCGCTCCCACTCGATCGGCGGTCGGGAGGAGCGTGCCGGCGGCTCGCTCGACGGGACCGGCTCCCGGTCCGCCGCCCGCTCGTCCGCCAGCAGGGTGGACACCTTCGCCGCTGCGGGCGTCGCGACCGCGACGTCCGGCTGGGCGAGGTCGTCCACCTCGTCGACGTGCCGGTCGCCCGCGGGCTCCGGCGTGCCGTCCTCGCGAGCGAGGCGCTCCTCCTGCTCGAAGCCGGTCGTGATCGCCGAGGCGACGGGCGAGACGGTCGGCGTCGGTGCTTCCGGAGCGTCGCGCGGCGACGGCGCCTGCGTGCGCTCCTCGGAGCGGAGGTCCCGCAGCTCCCCCTCGAGCCGCTTCAGTCGACGGCGCATCTCGAAGTGCTGGAACAGCACGACGAGACCGAAGACCAGGAGGCCGAAGAAGAACAGGCAACCGAGGACTTCTTCCATGGAGCGGGTCGGCGCGGAGCTCTCCCCTCCCGCGTCCGACTCGACCTATTGGAGGATTCGCCGGCGCACTTGCAAGGGCGCGCCGGCCAGGCCGTCCCTCAGGGCTCCATGCGCACCATCGTGCGCGGGAACGGGATGCACTCGCGGATGTGGTGGACGCCGCAGATCCAGCCGACACAGCGCTCGAGCCCCAGCCCGAAGCCGCCGTGGGGCACGGAGCCGTAGCGCCGCAGGTCCAGATACCAGCGGAACGCCTCCTCCGGGAGCTCGTGCTCGGCGATGCGCTCGACCAGCGCATCGAGGTCGTCCTCCCGCTGCGAGCCGCCGATGATCTCCCCCACGCCCTCCGTGCCGAGCACGTCGACGCACAGCGCCTTGTCCGGCGCCTCGGGGTCACGCTTCATGTAGAAAGCCTTCACCCCCGCCGGGTAGTGCGTGACCATCAGCGGACGGTCGTAGGCGTTCGACAGGATGGTCTCGTCCGGCGCGCCGAAGTCGTCGCCGTAGGTGAACTCGGAGTCCGGGGAGTCCGCCAGGATCTTGGCCGCCTCGTCGTAGGTGATGCGCGGGAACGGCCCGACGATCGCCTCGAGCTTCGAGAGGTCGCGCTCGAGCACCTCGAGCTCCGGCTTGCGTCGCTCGAGCACGTCCTGCACCACGCGCACGAGCATGCGCTCGGCCAGGTCGCAGACGCCGTCGAGGTCGCAGAACGCGACCTCCGGCTCGAGCATCCAGAACTCCGTCAGGTGACGGCGCGTCT
>CAZDYS010000195.1:0-7275 GCA_964509445.1 uncultured Planctomycetaceae bacterium | reverse complement strand
GCAACTGGCTTTTAACCAGTAGGTCCCAGGTTCGAGCCCTGGTGCGCTCACCACCTCCGACTCCCTCTCTCGCCGCCCCGGCGACGAAGAGCCCCGGTTCCCGCAGCCCCGCCGATCCGAACGGGGGCTGACAGCGGCCCGCTTCGCGCGGTAGGGTCTCGCTCCTCATGGAGGAGCACGAGGAACCGAGAGACTTGGCCGCCGTCGAGCGCTTCTACCTCGACGTGGCCCGCCGCCTGCCGCAGACGATCCGCTCCTTGATGTGGGGGCGGGAGGCGCTGCGCACCACGCCCTTCTACGTCCTGCTCGGGCTCGCTCTCGGCGTGTTGATCACGCTCTGGCTCGGTGCGTTCGTTGCCTTCGGCTGGTTCCTGTCGCTGTTCTTCGTGATCGTCCTCGCGGTCGGAGCCCACGACCTGTTCGAGGAGCGGCTCCAGCGCGCGCGCTCGGCTCCTGGTCGCCCCGGTGCGGCCGGCGCATCGGGCGCATCGAGCGCGTTCGGTGGCTCCGCAGCCGCAGCGCCGCCCGTTCCCGCGCAGCCGGTGCCCTCCGAAGCTCCCGCTCCGCGTCCCGCCTGGAAGTCCGCGCCGGCTCCCGAGGAGGAGGAGGAGGCCGGCATCGACAAGACCTGGATCGCCCCGGCGCCCGAGGGAGCGGACGACGAGCGACTGGACAGCCTGCGCAACGAGCTGGAGGAGCTGGCGGAGCACGGGACCGCGACCGCGCTCGCGCCCGCGCCGCCGACGATGAACGAGCTCGGGCGATGGATCGACGACGTCGACCGCAAGCTCAAGGGCACGCTCCTGCCGGCGCCCTACCAGGCCGCGCGCAGCGAGCTGGTCGCGAGCGCGAACGCCGGCGAACCGGCCCAGTGCCTCGAGGCGGGCGCGCGCTGGCTGCGCACGTTCTCGCGCTCCCTCGACGCGAGCCGGCTCGCCTGAGGACCGGTGCTCCGCGCGGGGACGAGCTCCGCGCGCCCTAGGCCTCCCTCGCGATCCGTCCGGGCCGAAGCCCTGCGTCCCCGTCGCGGGGCGGGCTGGCCTCCTGCTCCGCGCGAGGGCCGCGAGAAGGGGGCGCGCGAGGCCGGCATGGCGGTCGAGGCCGGTCTGCCCTAGGCTGCCGGCAGCGTCCGCGCGAGTCGTCTCTCGCCAGATCGGGCGCCACCCCTGTACCGATCAGCCACGGAGCCTCTATGCCCCGCCTCTGCGCCTTGGCCCTGCTCTCGCTCGCCACGAGCTGCTACATCGTCCCCGAGGGATCCGCTCCGCAGGTGTCCCTCTCGACCGCCGCGGCCTCCCAGTTCGTGTTCCGCGGGATGACCAACGTGGACGGCGCGGTCGCGCAGACGGAGGGAGTGATCACGCTGCCGACCCAGGTGGACGAGGGCACGCTGTCGATTCGCGGCTGGGCGAACTGGGACCTGGTCAACGACACCGGCGACGCGTGGTTCCCGGACGGCCACGGCGGCGAGGTCAGCCAGTACGACACGGCGATCAGCTACAGCGAGACCTACCGCGGCTACGTCATCACGAGCGGGCTCGTGGCCTACGCACTGCAGAACGGGGACGACTTCGACCGTGCTCCGGATGGGGAGCGCGGCGAGACGAAGGAGTTCTTCATCAACGTCGAGCGCGAGACCTACTGGGACCTCGTGCCGGCCTTCCGCGTGCACTACGACTTCGACGAGGTCGACGGCGTGTACCTCAACATGTCGGTGCGCCGCATGTTCGAGATCGACGACGAGCTGAGCATCGATTCGCAGGTCTCGCTCGGCTACGCCGACGACGCCCAGGCCGACTGGCTGTACGGGCTCGAGTCCGGAGGCGTCGCCGACCTCGTGATCGGGGCCGGCCTCAACTACCTGTTCGACGCCCACACGGACTTCCGGTTCGGGCTGAACTACTCGACGATGATCGACAGCGACATCGCGGACTGGATGGAACAGGACATCTCGATCGATCCGGACACCGCGTGGGCCGACCTGCGCGTGACCTGGTCCTACTGAGTCCGGGAGACGGCACCATGCAGCACCACCCGACGCGCCGGACGGACACGTTCGCGCTCTTCTCGCTCGCCACGCTGGGTCTGACCGGTCTCCTCCTGGCCGCCGGCTGCTCCTCCGGTCTCGAGGGACCCGAGGAGAACGTCGAGGGTCGCGAGGGAGCGGTCCCGAGCACGAACGGCCGCTTCGGCTTCGACCCGGGCGTCGCGCTCACGGACGCGATCACGGACATGGCGATCGCCGGCGGCGTCGTCGCCACGACGACGGGATCGCGCGAGCAGCCGGTGGCCTTCGTCGCGTTCTCGACGCGCTCGGCTCTGGACGTCTCCGACGGGACGACCGACGGCAACGGCGTCTCCGACGTCTTCCTCACCGCGATCGACTGCAACCAGGTCGACCCGCGGGCGTTCGTGCACTCGATCGCCGGCTCGATGCGGCACCCGCGCTGCGTCACCTGCCACCAGATGAACCTGGATCCGACGGATCCGGACATCCTGGACCCGACCGCCTTCGCGTCGCAGCCGCACCCGGCCACCGGGCAGTCCGAGCCGCCGCTCAACCTGTTCTCGGACTCCACCTGCAAGGACTGTCACTTCGAGGACTGGTTCGCCCCGGGACCGACCTTCGACCTGCGCGTGTCGACCACCCGGGACCTGTTCCAGCGGGCCCAGGTGCCGCCTGGGGGCATGACCGAGCACTTCAAGGGCGACGCGCGCGTCGTCTGGGCGCTCGGTAACGGCGTCTCTCCGTTCAACAACGCGGCCGACGACGACCACGACGGCATCGACGAGCCCGAGGACCACGACGGCGTGCGGCGCTTCGTGCCGGGCGGCGCCGAGGCCTTCTTCGCGCGCGTCGACGCGCTCGCCGAGACGGAGGACCCGGACACCGGGGAGCTCCTGTTCTCCAGCGCCGAGGACGCGGTCGCGGACCTGCTCCTCGTGAGCCGCGCGTTCGGCCTGAACACCGCGGCCGATGGCGCTTCCTCCGCCCCGAGCCTGGTGTACGTGCCGAACGGTGCCTACACCGCCGGCACCGTCGGTCGCGCCGGCACGCTCTACGTCGCGTTCCAGTCCGACGCCACCGACATGGTCGACGGCGAGAGCAACGGCGTGACGGACGTGTTCCGCGTCGAGGTGGACGTCAACGTCGCCGCGGACGGCTCGATCGACCTCGTCTACGAGGGCAACGAGACCTACGTCAGCGCCGCCGACGGCGGAGGCGAGAGCAGCGGTCCCTCCACCGCGCCGGACATCGGCGGCGACGGCGATCGCATCGCGTTCACCTCCGAAGCGGTCGACCTGATCGCGCCGGACCTCGCGACCTGTCGGCCGGAGGTCTACCTGTGGGACGAGGTCGCGGGCACCTTCCTCGTGAGCCACGTCGAGGGGGCGCCGACGACGCCCGGCAACTCCGGTGCCGGCAATCCGGACCTGAGCGAGGACGGCGAGGTCGTCGTGTTCGAGACCGACGCCTCCAACCTGCTGACGGCGGGCGGCGACACGAACGGCACGCGCGACGTGTTCTTCGCGCGCTGGCCGGGCCTCGAGCCCGAGCGCGCCAGCCTCGACCCGACCGGTGCGGAGTTCACCGGGCACGCGACGACCGCCTCCGTCAGCCACGTCGGGGGAGACGTGCGCGTGGCGTTCGCGGTGCAGGAGAACGCTCCCGACCCGTTCGCCGCGGTGCAGTGTCCCGACGTGGTCGTGACCCTGCCGTTCCTGGAGCTCGCGCAGATGCGCGAGAGCAGCCCGACGACCGCCTTCGGGCCCGGGCAGCTCTACATCGGGGAGACCGGGGCCGGCGGCTTCGGGACCGCGCGCAGCATCGTGCGCTTCGACCTGTCGATGCTGCCGGCCGGCGCGACGATCAACTCGGCGGAGCTCACGATGAACGTGAACATGGTGCCGGACGGAAGCGGTGCGCCCTGCCCGACCGTCAACGGGCAGCCGAACGACATGGCCCTGTTCGCGGCGACCAGCTCCTGGAGCGGGGGCACCGTCACCTGGAACTCGAACGCGAACGCCTACAGCTCGCCGGCGAGCGCGGTGCAGGTCGTGACGGGGACCGGGCTCTACACCTGGGACACGGCCCAGACCGCGGACGACGTCCAGGACTGGCTCGACAGCGGCGACAACTTCGGCTGGGTGATCGCCGAAGAGGACGAGGCCGCCGGTGCGGCCCAGCCCTGCACTGTCAAGCGGCTCGACGGCGACTTCGGCGCCGCGCCTTCGCTGCTCGTCGACTACACGCCGCCCCTGCGCGCGCCCCAGCGGCTCGCCACCGGCACCTGCGACGTCTACGTGCGCGACGACACGCTCGCGATGACGATCGACCTCTCCGAGGCGCGCAGCGAGGAGGGGGACGTGATCGCCGAGGAGATCGACGTCGACGGCACGCCGCTCTCCGCGAACGCGACGAACCCGGTGATCAGCCCGGACGGGAACACCGTGCTGTTCGAGTCGATGGCCCAGAACCTCGACCTCACGCGGCCGCTCGACGAGAACCGCATGCAGGACGTCGTGCTGGCGGACCTTTCGCAGTTCGCGAGCCAGGGCTTCGTGCTGCCCTACACCCTGAGCGTCACCGCCGAGGGCGGCAGCGCGAACGGGCCCTCGAGCAAGCCGGTGATCGCCTCCTTCCAGCCGGCGACGGACTCGTTCCCGCTCGGGCTGGCGCTCTACGCGACGCAGGCGACGAACCTCGGAGACACGGACCCGGGCGACCTGAACGAGGACGGCCGGATCACCGGGAGCGAGGAGAACTTCCTCCTGAGCTTCCTCAGCGAGGGCGGCGGCGTGTTCGCCGACTTCGTCGCGGAGCCCGCGCGGCAGGGGCAGAACCGCAAGGTGCGGTTCGCGTCCACGTCCTCGGGCAACCCGACCGAGTTCCTGTGGGACTTCGGGGACGGGACGACCTCGACGCGACGTGCTCCGGCGCACACCTACGACACGCCCGGCCGCTACACCGTGTCGCTCACCACGAGCGGCGCGCGAGGAGCCGACGCCCGCACGCGCATCGACTACGTCCAGGTCCTGGACGCGGTCAGCGCGACGTTCCGAAGCACGAAGGACTCCAGCGAGTCCGTCGACCAGGACGACGCGAGCTTCGACGACGTGGACGCCTCGACGACCGTCGTGGGCGCGATCCAGGACGCGGATCCGGACTCCCGGCTCCTGTTCGACCTGGACTCGAGCGGGTCCACGGAGTTCCCGGAGTCCTGGCGCTGGATGCTCCAGCGCGTGTCGGCCGGTGGGGACCCGATCGGGGACGCGACCCTGCTCAGCACCGAGCAGAACCCCGAGGACCTCGCGATCGACCGGGTCGGACTCTTCGATCTGACGCTGGAGGCTACCGGTCCCGGCGGGGCCGGCGTGGCGACGCAGCGCGTCGAGGTGTACGAGGCGGTGACGCCCCAGTTCACCACGACGCCGGCCGGCGCGCCGGTCCGCGGTGCGGCCCCCCTGGCCGTGCAGTTCGTGAACACCACGACGGGGGACCCGGCCTCAACGAACCCGTGGTTCTGGAGCTTCGGCGACGGGGGCTTCTCGACGGACGAGAACCCGATGCACGTGTTCAACGAGGGCGTCTTCCAGGTGACGCTCCTGGTCGACGGCGCCGGGACGGACAGCGCGTCGTCGGTCCAGGTGCCGATCATCGCCGAGGCGCTGATCACGGCCGCGTTCACGGTGGATCCGGAACCCGCGAACTCCTTCTCGAGCGTGCTCTTCGGCGAGCTCATCGACGACGGGAGCGGCTCCCCGGTCGACTTCACGAACCTGAGCTCGAACCAGGCCGGAGACCCGATGTTCTACTACTGGGACTTCGGTGGAGGCCTGGGCGCGGGAGTGGAGCGCGAGGCGAACCCCCAGGACGTCCTTTTCGCGGCGGATCCGGAGAACGTCCGGACCTACGCGGTCCGCATGGTCGCGAGCACCACGAACCCGGCGCCCACGAGCTGCGGAGGGCAGCCGGCCGGGACCTGTGACGAGGAGGTCGGCCAGATCAACGTGTATCCGCGCCCGCAGATCACGGTGAACGATCCCGGAGCCTCCTTCGCGCTCGATCCGCTGCGCCCGCCGCACGCGCTCGCGTTCACGTCCTCCGTGCTGGGCGACGGGGGCGGGACGAACCCGACCTACCGCTGGCTCCGCAGCGAGCCCAACGGCACCGGTGCGGACATCGAGTTCGCGACGGTGGCGACCAACGTGGTGTACGAGTTCGTCGACCCGGGCGTCTACGAGATCGTCCTCGAGGTCGAGACCAACGGTCCCAACGGCACGCGGTTCCGCACGCAGAGCGCGCCGCGCACCGTGACGGTCAGCGCGTCGACGTTGACGCAGTGGATCGGTCAGGCCGTGCAGGCCGCCGGTGCGAGCTGCGTCAACTGCCACCAGGGCAGCAACCCGCCGGCGGGACTGCGCTGGGACGGAACCCCGTTCGAGATCTACCAGCGGATCGTGTCGGACGGCATGGGCAACCCCATCTTCTCCCAGAACTGCGCGACGGATCGGCGCCTGATCCAGCCCGGCGACCCGGAGAACAGCGTGGTCTACAACGTGCTGCTCGAGCCCTCGGGACCGCTGTGCCCGATCAACATGCGCGGCCAGCTGCCGGGGGACAACGAGCGCAAGGACGCGCACGTCGCGGTGCTCCGGAGCTGGATCATGGACGGCGCGCCCAACAACTAGTCGAAGGCGTCCGGGGAGCGTCCGCGCGGCGGACGCTCCCGTCGCCGGGCCGGCCTGCTAGGCTGGGAGACGGCGCAGGCCGACGTGACATGACAGCGGACGACGACGATCTCGACGCGCTCCTGGCGGATCTGGGCGGAGAGGAACCTCCGAAGCCCCCGCCCGCGGAGGACGTCGAGGACGACCTCGACGCGCTGCTCGCGGACCTGGGCGGGGACGACGAGGAGGAAGCGCCTGCGGTCGCGACGCCGACCCTCGGTGCGTCGGCACCGGTGAGCGCGTCGTCGGCGACGGACGACGAAGACGAGGAGGACGACCTCGACGCACTCCTCGCGGACCTGGACGGGGACGACGAGGAGGAAGCACCGGCGGCCGCGACGCCGACCCTCGGTGCGTCGGCCGCGGTGGCGCCGGTGAGTGCGTCACCGGCCACGGACGACGAGGACGACGACCTCGACGCGCTGCTCGCGGACCTGGACGGGGACGACGAGGAGGAAGCGCCGGCGGTCGCGACGCCCACGCTCGGTGCCTCGGCCTCCGTGGCGCCGGTGAGTGCGTCACCGGCCACGGACGACGAGGACG
>CAZDYS010000194.1:5997-7296 GCA_964509445.1 uncultured Planctomycetaceae bacterium | reverse complement strand
ACCGCGTCTTCCATGTCGATGAGATCGGAAGAGCACACGTCTGACTGGAGTTCAGCCGTGTGCTCTTCCGATCTCCCACTTGGCAACTGGGAAGTCGAGCTGCACCTATCCGACGAACGAATCGTGCGTCGTGCATTCCGCGTCGACTCGCTCGACGATGCTCCGGCAATCGTCTTCGCCGGTCCGTGAGCGGCGACTGAACCGACTCATCGGCTCGTGATGCGATCTCGATCGTTCTTGATCAAGCCCGCGAGCCAGTCGAGATTCGGACGCATCGCCTTCGACGAGAGTCTTCCTGCTAGCGGCGCAATCGTGCTGCCGAAGTTGATCCCGACCAAGCGGCCGTCCAAGAGCGTCAAGGGGCCTCCGCTATCGCCGAACGAAAGAGGCGTCGTGTGCGCAATGACACGCGCCAAGCGATTCTCCTGCGGTGATGCGCTCATCAACTCGCCGCCCGCGAGGACCAGCTCGCCGGCGTCCGAGAAGCCCGCTGCCGCGACCGGCGTCCCCTTGCCCAGCGCCTCTTCGCCCGCAAGCTCGAACCACGCCGGCAGC
Organism: uncultured Planctomycetaceae bacterium; assembly: GCA_964509445.1. Lineage (GTDB taxonomy): Bacteria > Planctomycetota > UBA1135 > UBA1135 > CAZDYS01. The sequence goes on along the minus strand of CAZDYS010000194.1, from coordinate 6,741 downwards.
GGACCTCTGATGTGAATCAACGCGAGGTCGACCTTCGCATCGGTGTCCCGGAATCCATCCCAAACAACACGTAGTCGCCGACCGCGCTTCTCGCCAGGTAGCGACACGAAGACAGGCAACTCATCGAGCGCGTGCGCGACCGTCAGCGCGTAGCCATCGGAAGTAATCGGAACGGCAGTCGCAGCCCCTGCACGCACCACGCCCCGTTCGTCCGTCAACTCGGGCTGAATCACGACCCGGACGGCACGGGCAGAGAGAAAGCGCTCGAGTGACATGCCGTCGACGGTCGATGCGGCGAGCGCTTGGAACGAACGCGCCTTGTCCTTCATCGAAGCACTCATCGTCAGGCATCCAGGCAACAGCACGAGTGCGCCGACGAGACAGCCGAAGAGTCGCTTCATCCGTCCAGAGTCCATTACACCTTCAACGCGAACTGCGATCGCGTTCGATCAAGCCGGTGAGCCAGTTCATGTCGGGACGAACGGCCTCGCCCTTCGGCGAGAAGAATGGATAGACGATCCAGCTCGCGTTGACGCCGATCAAGCCACCACCGAGCGTGACCAGAGGACCGCCGCTATCGCCGTAGGTCAGGGGCGCATTGTGCGCCACGATCGACGCGAGCTTGGAGGTCCCCTTCGGACGCGAACGCACCTCGCCCGCGGCGTACGCGAGCTCGAGATTCGGGAAGCCCAAGACCGCAACGGGAACGTCCTCCGCGACTCGGGGCGTCGGCACGAGGTTGAA
>CAZDYS010000194.1:0-5962 GCA_964509445.1 uncultured Planctomycetaceae bacterium | reverse complement strand
GAGGGCCAAGTCAATTCCGCCCCCATCGATGAAACCGTCCCAGACCTTCCGCGCTCTGAAAGCGCGGGGACTGTTTGCGAACTGCACGAAGACCGGCTCGATGTCGACGACGTGCGCACAGGTCAACAGGTAGCCGTCGGGAGTGATCGGAGTCGCCGTGCCCCCGCCGACCGCGGTGTAGCCACCGCCCTCCTTGGACTTCGGCGCGACGATGATGCGCATCGCGCGAGCCTCGAGGAACTCCTCCAGTGGCGTTCCGTGGACTGCGTGATCCGCGACCGGCTCGAACGATGCGGCCTTCCGCTCGAGGCTCGCCCCGGGCACCTTGCACGAGACGGCGCCCAGCGCGAGGCACGCGAAAGGAATCAGCCGCAAAAGAAGTCGAAGGTGAGGGGTCATGGAGTTCGGAGAGCCGTCGCGACAAGGTACGCCGCGACCGGCCCTTGCGGGACTCTCGCCTAACCGAAAACTGCAGCGCGGCGTGACCGTGCCAAGATCGCAAAGCCCAGGAGCCCGTCCGGCCGAGGGAACACAAGGGGAACACAAATCGAACGCGGCGCCGCCCTCGAGTTCGAGGTGCGACGCCGCGCGTGAGATCGATGACCGAACGGTTCAGGCCTTGACCGGAACGCCCTCGCGGTAGCTCTCCTGCGTCTCGCGCGGAATGTACTGTTCGAGGTGCTCGAGGTCGGTGGCTTCCTTGACCAAGTGGCGCGCGATGACGATGCGCTGAATCTGGTTGGTGCCCTCGTAGATCTGGAGGATCTTGGCGTCGCGGAAGCACTTCGCGATCGGGTAGTCCTCCATGAAGCCGTAGCCGCCGAAGATCTGGACCGCGTCGGTCGCGACCTCCATCGCCACGTCGGTGGCGTAGCACTTCGACTCCGCCGCGAGCTTGTTCGTGGCCTTGAGCGCGGCGTCCGTCGCGGCCCCGGCCGCGTACACGAGCCAGCGCGCGGCGTCGGTCTTCATCGAGGCGTCCGCGAGCATCTTCTGCACCATCTGGAAGCTCGAGATCGGCGCGCCGAACTGACGGCGACGGTTGGCGTACACCAGCGCGAGGTCGAGCGCGCCCTGGGCGGCACCCACGGCCTGCGCCGCGACGGCAGGACGCGCACGGTCCAGCGTCATCATCGCGTGCTTGAAGCCCATGCCCTCACGCCCGCCGATCAGGTTGGACTGCGGAACGACGACGTTGTCGAAGTGCGTCTCGACCACGGGCACGCAGCGGATGCCCATCTTGTCCTCGACCTTGCCGACCGAGAATCCCTCGTCCGTCTTCTCGACGATGATCGCGCTGATGCGGCGCGACTTCGAGGTGGGGTCCGTCACGCAGAACACGGAGTAGATGTCCGCGATCCCGCCGTTCGTCGTCCACTTCTTCTCGCCGCAGATGCGGTAGTTGTCGCCCTCCTTCTCCGCCGTCACGGACAGGCCGCCGGCGTCCGAACCGGCGAACTTCTCCGAGAGGCAGAACGCGACGAACTTCTCGCCGTTCGCGATCTGGGGGAGCCACTTCTGCTTCTGCTCGTGCGTGCCGCCGACGATGATCGGCGTCGTGCCGAGCGCGTTGACCGCGAACGCGACCCCGAAGCCCGAGTCCGCCTTGGCGAGCTCCTCGGTCACGAGGCACAGCGCGAGGACGCCGGCGCCGTAGCCGCCGTACTCCTCGGGGATGAACGTCTTGAAGAGCCCGGCCTCCGCGACGATCTGCGCCGCCTCGCGGTTGTACTCCTGCGACTTGTCGTACTTGGCGGCGAGCGGACGGACGTGCTTGTCGGCGATCTCGCGCGCCAGGGCCTGGAGCTCCTTGGCCTTGTCGGAGAAGACGATGTCGTGCGGCATGGGTATCGGTCGCTGGTGAGCGGTCTCGGGGTGCACAGGCTCGCCGGGTGGCGATTCCGGCAGTCTAGCAGCCCTGCGCGCGTCCTCAGTCCCCGAGCAGCCCGTTCTCGCGCAAGAAGGCCGCGAGCCCCGGCAGGAGCGCCTGCTGCCCGCTCGGGCTCCAGTGCGTGTCCGCCACGAGGAACCCCGGATCGCCCCCCGCGGCCAGCGCCTCCAGCGCCGGCGTCGCGTCGTGGAACGGGACGTCTTCTTCGCGACAGAACGACTCCAGCAGGCGGGCGAGCGAGCGTCGGTTCGCGAGCAGACGCGCACGCACGGCTTCCGCGTCGCCGGGTCGTGCGAGCTCGGTGTCGAACAGCATCGTGTCGACCAGCGCCGACGCGTCGGACTCGATCGAAGGAAGCAGCACTTCCGCCTTGGACGGGAGGTAGACGAGCGCGAGCCGGGCGCCGGACGCGCGACAGAGATCGCGCGCGTCGCGCAGGGTCGAGAGCGTGCGCTCGAACGCGACGTGCCCGCGCCAGGCCGCTTCGTCCAGCGCGCAGCGGCTGAGGTAGAGCGGATGCAGCCAGGTGGGCTGCCCCGCGAAGGACAGCGGCGGGAGCGAGCCGGGCAGCTCTCCCGACGGTGCGCTCGCGGGCCCCGACGCGAGGAGGTCGAGCAGCCGAAGCGGCCCCGGGGCGCGGTACCCGTCGAGCTGGTCCCGCGTCCGCAGTCCGCGGCCCTGGAGCTCCAGCACGTTCTTCGCGTCGGACAGGTCGTTACCGCCGAAGAAGAACCAGACCACGAGCTCCGGTTGGAGCGGGAGCCCGACGTGCTCGAGCAGCCACGCCTCCTGGAGCGGACCGATGCCCGAGATGCCCAGCGAGTAGACGCTCTCGCCGGTCGTACGCGCGAGTCCGCGCACGAGCCCCTCGGGCTCCGTCGCACCCGCGCTGACGAGGAACGAATCTCCGACGAGCACGACGTCGGCCCGGTCCAGCGCCTCCGGGTTGGGCAGCCCGCGCGCGTCTGACGGGACGCGCACGCGGCCCCAGCGCTCCGCGTCGTCGCGGGACGCGGGATCCGCGATGCCGAGCTCCTTCAGGTCCTGCGGCGGCTCCGCGAACAGGGGCTTGGGCACGCGCGGGAACGCGAAGCCCTCGATCGGCGTGCGCGAGAGCACGCCCGGCTGGAAGAGCTCGATGCCGTCCTGGGGGAAGCGTGCGCGATAGGAGGCCGGCAGCAGTCCGGGCCAGAGGCGCAGCACGAGCTCCACGCCCGCGAGGGCGAGCAGCGTGGCGAACGCGGCGGCGGCGAGCTTGCCCTTCACGCGCGCTCTCCGCGCCGGCGCGCCCAGACGATGCGGCGCGGCGCCTCGGCCGTGTCCGCCGAACCGTCGAAGTCGCCCCAGCAGCGCTCCAGCTCGAGCCCGTGCCCGGCGAGCCACGGCGCGAGCTCCTCGCGGTCGAACAGCCGCACGTCCTCGTGCCAGCGGCGCTCGGTCCCGTCGAGCTCCTCCACGCGCACGTCCTTGCGAACGCGTTTGCCATCGTCCGTCAGCCGGCGCTGCTCGTGGAGCACGCTGCCGCCGCGTTCGGTGCGGGAGGCGGGGACCAGCGTGGCGCGGATGCGCTCCGCGTTCATGAGGTCGAGCACGAGCCGTCCTTCGGGCCGCAGCACGCGCGCCAGCTCCGCCAGGACGCGCGCGTTCGTCTCGTCGTCGAAGTAGCCGAACGAGGAGAACAGCATGGTCAGCCCGTCGAAGGCGGACGCCGCGAACGGCAGCGCGCGAAAGTCCCCGCGCGCGAGCCGGCCGGCGAGGGCCTCACCCCCCTCGATCTCCGCCGCGTGGGTCAGGAGGTCGAAGGAGAGGTCGAGCCCGACCACGTCGAGGCCGGAGCGGTGCATCGCGAGCGCGTGACGGCCGAAGCCGCAGCCGAGGTCGAGCACGCGCCCGGTCAGGCCCGCGTCCACGAGCCCCCGGACCTCCCGTTCGGCGGACGCCAGGTCCCGGTGCGGGTAGAGGTCGAGGTACCCGCTCTCGAAGGCGGTCTCGTACCACCCGCGCGGCTTCACTCGGGCAGCGTGACGTCGATGGACTCGTCGCCGCGCTGGATCGGGAAGCGGCCGATCCGCGTCGCCTCGTCCTTCGTCTCGACGAAGCCGTCCCGGTCGAGCTGCACCTTCAGCTCGAGGTCCCCGGGCGGCGTCGGGCAGGAGGCGTAGCGGAACGGGACGACGCGCACGCCGTCGACCAGGCCGTCCTCCCGCGCGCGCGACAGGTCGAGCCGGTCGAAGCAGGCCGGCGAGTTCGTGCCCGCCGGAACGACGCTCACGAACAGGTAGCCCTCCGTCCACTGCGCCGCCTCGCCGTCGATGCGGACGACGCCAGCGAAGGTCTCGCCGCCCTCGGCGGGTCCGGCGTGCGGGTTGGCGGCGGGCGCCGGACCGCTGGAGGCGACCGGTCCCTGCGCGCCCTGGCCGGCGAACGGGGCGTGCACGGAGTGGCTCGGCATCCCCTGGCGAGCCGCGGGCTCGTGATCGTGACCCTCGCCCGGGGCGTGGTCGTGCCCCGCGTGCGGATCGGCGGCGGGAGCCCGCGTCGTCCGGACGTTCTCCACGGGCGTGGGGTACGGACCACAGGCGACGACCGCCCAGGCGGCGGCGGCGAAGAAGAGCGCTCGTTGCATGACGGTGGTGCGGTTGGGCGGCGAGGCCGCTCGTTGAGACCATTATCGCGGGCCGAGGGGCGTGCACTCAACCCGCACTCGCGACGGCTTTCAGGAGTAGTGCTTCAGCACCTTCCCGAGGAGCTCGCGGGTCTCGTAGCACATGGCGTCGAAACCGTCTCGGTCGAGCCGCAGGAGCTCGGTCGTCGCGCGGTCGAGCGCGGTGTCCTCGGACGCGAAGTCGGCTCCGATCGTCTTCGCGACGCAGTCCGCGACCTGGACGAAGCTGGCGATCAGGCGCGAGCGCTCGTCCGGTGCTTCCATCGGACGATGGTGGTGAACGAGGGCCCGCTGGAGCGGCTGCGAGAGCCGCCAGCTCTCCGCCACGAGCCCCGCGAGCCGGGCGTGGTCGAGCCCCTGGACCGAGGCGCGCGCGTCCTCGCGCTCCTGTCCGAACGGCACCTTCATCAGCCAGCGATCGAGCGCCAGGAACCCGACGTCGTGCAGGAGCGCCGCCACGAAGGTCTCCTGGGGCGGCATCGCGCCGCAGTGCCTGCCGGCCGTGGTCACCGCGAGTGCAGCGGCCACCGCGTGCTGCCAGAGCGTGCCCTTGTCCTCCTCGCAGGCCTTCAGACGCATGTCGAGGGTCTCCTGGGAGGCCTCCGAGACCACGGCCAGGAGCGCGGCCGTGCCGAGCTCCGTCACCGCGTCCCCGACCGTCACGACGGGACCCGACCCGCGGACCATGGCCGAGTTGGCCAGGCGCAGCAGGCGGCCGGTAAGCGCGATGTCGAAACACACCGCGTGAGCGATTCCGGCCAGGTCTCGCTCCTCCGTGGCCAGGAGGGCCGTCAGGCGATCCGCCGTTCCGGGCAGAGGCGCGAGGTTCTTGGCGCTACGGACGATTCCTTCGAGATCGATCATGGAGAGGGGGTTCGATCCGGGCGGACATCGGCACGGGCGCCGGGTCTCTTGAGTCGGGCGCTCGCCCGGGGTGGGCCCGGTCGCAGGAGCGGGACTCCGGGGACCGAGGGGGCCCGGGTCCGTGCGCCTGCGGGCGAACTCCCGGAAAAGGCTTCCGCCCGGTTCCGACGCCGCTCTCCCGGGAGCCGCGTATCCTTCTCGGGAAGGAGCGGCCGATCCCCGGGCCGCTCGAGGAGACCGTCATGCCCCTCCCCGTCGCCCCCCCTCTGCCCCGCCGCTCGAGCGGACTGGCCCGCCTCGTCGGGTCCGCGCTCTGCGCCTGGATCGTGCTCGCGGGCACCGCCGGGGCCCAGAGCCCGTCGCGAGGGGAGCCCGAGGCGTCCCCGGACGCACCGGCCCTCCCCGCGGGCTTGCCGCGGTCTCGGTCGCCTTTCGACTATCCCAACGCCGCCAAGGTTCTGATCGTGAACGACGTTCGGAAGGATCAGATGGATCAGGTCGCCGCAGCCTATCGGGAATTGTTCCTGGCGGCACGCGGTGGT
>CAZDYS010000193.1:0-7344 GCA_964509445.1 uncultured Planctomycetaceae bacterium | reverse complement strand
AGGCGTCCACGGAGCGCGCCCTCGGCCTGGTCGAGCGCACGATCGCGTGGTTCGACGAACAGATCCCGGCTCCGTCCTCCTCGAGCGTCCGCACCTATCGTCGCGTCGAGGCTCCGACCACCGGGGCCGCCGTCGACTCGGGTGCCGTCCCCGAGGATCCGGACGACGACGCGCCCTGGAAGGTGGCCGGCTTCGGCGCGAACCAGGGGCGCTCGCGGTCCGTTCCCGAGACGCAGACGCGCTGGGGAGCGGACGACGTCGTCCCGGACACGCAGACCGCGATCTTCTTCGTCGTGCGGGACGAGCGCGACTACAAGAAGCTCCTGGCCTTCGTCGCGAAGCTGCAGCCCTACCTGAAGTCCTGGACGCGCGCCGCGCGCAAGCAGCAGGGCTTCGCCCTGCAGGCGCCGCTCGCCGGTGCGTACATCGAGCTGGCGGAGGGGCAGGAGGAGTGGAACGCGGACAACGAGCTGGTGAACCGCTTGACGCAGCTGCTCTCCCTGCGGCGCTTCGGTCCGCTCCCGAACTGGCTGCAGCAGGGCATCGCGTGGAACGCGGAGGTGGCCCTCCTCGGAGCGATCTACTGCTTCCCCTTCCGCGAGGAGTTCGTCTGGGCGACCGAGCACACGGGCTGGGATCGCGCCGTCGAAGTCCTGGTCTCCCGCCGGGAGGACGCGGTGGAGCCGAAGGAGTTCCTGGGCTGGAAGCGTGGGCGCTACGACGACGAGGCCGCCAAGCTCTCCTGGGCCGGCGTACGACTGCTCCTCGAGAAGCCCGCGGGCGAGCTCTCGGCGATCGCGCGGACGCTGGCCGAGTTCCGCGATCACGACAACCGCATCCACGAGACCGAGACGTCCTGGAAACGCGATCCGGCCTACGTGCTCCCGGTCGAGGACCAGCGCGCCATCCTCGAGAGCTATCTCGGCGGCGAGGTCTGGCAGGAGTGGACGCAGCGCTTCCGCTCCTTCGCGGACTAGCTCGAGCACCCCTCGGAACGGGAGCGGAGCTACCATGGCCCCCCGCCCCGGTCGCCTTCGGGGCCCAGACGCCATGGACCTTCCTCTCGACATCGATCCCGACGTCCGGCGCGCCTCGACGCTGCCCGGTCGCTTCTATCGCTCCGCGTCCGTCTACGAAGCGCTGCGCGAGCGCGTGTTCGCGCGCAGCTGGCAGGTCGTGGAAGAGCTCGCCGGAGACGATCCGGGGCCCTCGGTCCGTCCGTTCGAGCTCCTCCCGGGAATGCTCGACGAGCCGCTGGTGCGCACCCGCGACGAGGAAGGCGTCGAGCGCTGCCTCTCGAACGTGTGTACCCACCGCGGGAACCTCGTGTGTCTCGAACCCGGAGATCCCAAGGGCCTGCGCTGCGGCTACCACGGTCGACGGTTCGAGCTCGACGGCTGCTTCCAGTCGATGCCGGAGTTCGAGGGAGCCGAGGGGTTCCCCTCGAAGGCCGACGACCTTCCCGCGGTGGCTCTCGATGACTCGCTCGGCCTGCCCTTCGTCTCGCTGGATCCGGCCGTCCCGTTCGCGCAGCTGAGCGAGGGCGTGCACCAGCTCCTCGGAGAGCACCCCTTCGCGGGCCTCCGCCTCGATCCCGAGCGCTCGCGCGACTACGACGTGCGCGCCAACTGGGCGCTCTACGTGGACAACTACCTGGAGGGGTTCCACGTCCCGTTCGTGCACCCGGGGCTCGCGCGGTCGATCGACTACGCCTCCTACCGCACGGAGCTGTTCTCCACCTCGAACGTGCAGATAGGGAGCGCGCGCGACGCGCAGCCGACCTTCGCGGGGACGGAGGTCGCCGCCTACTACTTCTGGCTGTTCCCCAACACGATGCTCAACGTCTACCCCTGGGGCCTTTCGCTGAACGTCGTCCAGCCGGTCGCGCTCGACCGCACGCGCGTCCTGTTCCGCAGCTACGTGGGGAAGCCCGAGCTCCTGGACCAGGGGGCCGGCTCGGACCTGGACCAGGTCGAAATGGAGGACGAGGCGGTGGTCGAGCAGGTGCAGCGGGGCATCCGGTCGCGTCTCTACCGTCGCGGCCGCTACTCGCCGACCTACGAGGCCGGCGTGCACCAGTTCCACCGGCTGCTCGTCCACAGCCTCGACGGCTGACGAACGCGCCCGCGTCCGCCTCGGCCCCGCCGTGGACGCGCGACTCGCGAAGACGGGGCGCTCTCCCCGCTCGTCCATGAACCTCGCCTTGCCCGTCTGGAGCTCCGCCCTGCTCGCGCTGCTCGCTCCGCTGGATGTGCCGACCGGAGCGGTCGCGTTCCCGCGCGGCGCGGGAGTGGAAGCCGCGGAGGACCCGCACGACGAGCTCGTGCCGCCCAAGCCGCGCAAGAAGCTGCTCGGCCTGGTGGACGACCTCTGCCGCCTCGGCGAGCAGGAGGAGGTCGCGACGCTGCGGTCCGTTCTGTTGGAGCTCGGGGACGATCCGGAGGACCACGCCAAGCGCGAGCGCGCTTGGGGACGGGACCTCGAGCGCGCGAAGAACCGCGACAAGGAGCGTGCATGGACGACCTTCCGACGTGACCTCGAGTCCGTGCTCACGGAACTCGCCGGCGTCCTCGCGACGCTCGAGCCCGAGCGGCGCGAGCGCCTCGCGGAGCTCTTGCTCGAGCTGGACGGGGAGCTCGCTCCGGCCCACGAGGCGCTCGGTCGGACGCGTCTCGGCGGAGCGTGGCTGTCCCCGGAGGCGCTGGCGAACCACGAGGCCGACGCACGCGTCACCGAGCTGGTCCAGCTCGCGAGCGCGCTCGAGATCGACATCCAGCACGGCCCCTCGACGCTCGCCGCGGCGCGCGCGCTCTACGGCGACGAGGCGCGCTTCGTCGCCGCCAAGGGCATCGAGCTGCACGGCGGGATGGAGGCGCACAAGCTCGAGCGCGCGCTCCGTCAGGCGCTGCGCGCGATCGCGCTCTCGGCCGGAATCCTCGACGGCGCGTTCTCCTGGCCCGAGCTGCCGATCACGTACCGGTTCTTCGTCGTCGCCTCGGACGAGGACTACGACCGCGCGCTGGAGGAGGCGAACGACAGCGGCGGGCTGTTCCCCGGGGCCTACCAGGACCAGAGGGCCTTGCGCATGCTCGGGCTCAGCGACCGGCGCGGCTGGCGCACCGTGCGCTGGTGCACGGAGGCGCGGCTCTCGACGGTCGTCCTGTTCGACCTCAGCTACTTCTTCCTCGGTGCCGAGGCGCAGCCGTGCTTCGTCGCGGGGCACTTGAACTGGCTGTCGCTGCGCATGCTCGGCGCGGCCCTGCCGGCCATCCGCTGGTCCGAGGCGCAGGAGGTGGCGGACCGCTCCAGCAGCGAGCGCGGCTGGAACCCGAAGGCCGTGTGGCGCTCCGCGTCGCGGACGCTCTTCGGCTGTCGCGAGTGGATGGTCCGCAGCCTGCGCGAAGGACGCGAGATCCCCTTCGCGCGCGCGATCGTGCCCGAGGTCGGCATGATCACGGACGAGTTCCTGCTCAAGGCGACCCTCGTGAACGAGTACCTGCAGGCGCGCGGCGAGATGCGCTCCCTGCTCGTGGAGACGCACGGCAAGGTGGAGGACCGCGCGTCCGCCGTCGAGGAGGCTCTCGGGCGGTCGCTCCCGGAGCTCGAGAGCGAGTGGACGCGCTGGATGCTCGGGGAGGAGCGACCGCAGGGGCTCCTGCAGCGCCTGTTCGCGGGTGTCGCGGACACGACGGACCCGGCGGCGGCCAAGGTGCTCTCGCAGCTCCGAGCCGTTCGGAACGAGGCGTTCCGGGATCTCCGCCTGTGGCACGACGAGCTGTACCTGAGCGAGGAGCTCTCGCGGCACGCGCTCGGGCACGCGCGCTACCTCGCGACGCACGAGGAGCAGCTCTCGGCCTGGCCGGACGCTCACGAGGAGTTCCCGGACCGCGAGGGCTTCTCGCCCGAGGGCGCCTGGGCCGGCAACCACTCGGTCATCCACCCGGGGCATCTCCCGGACGCGATCGACGCGTGGATGGGAACCTTCTACCACCGCCTTCCGCTCCTCGATCCCGGGCTGTTCGGGATCGGCGTCGGGAGCCATGCCGGGATCAACGTGCTCGACTCCGGGTCCCTGGTCGCGCCACCGCTGGGCGAGGGCTGGGTCCTGTGGCCCGCGCGAGACGCGACCGGCGTTCCGCGCCGCTTCGTGCCCGAGCTTCCGAACCCGATCCCCGGAGCGGACCAGTCCCTCTTCGGCTATCCCATCACGCTGCAGGTGTACCAGTCGCTCGAGGCCGAGGACCTCGACCTCACGATGCGGCTCTTCCGCGGGAAGGACACGCAGGGAGCGCCCGTACCGTGCACCTACCTGACGCCGAGCACCCCGCTGTTCCAGGAGCTCGTTCCGCCGAACGCCTACTGCCTGATCCCGGACGCGCACCTCGCCGCGGGAGAGACGTACACCGTGCAGGCGCGGTGCGCGCGCACGGGGGAGGAGCAGGTCTGGAGCTTCCGGACCGCGCCCTGACGGTGGTTTCTCGCGAGCTCGACCGAAGGGACGCGGACGCCAGGCGGTACGCCGAGAGATGACGCGTCCTCGACAGAGAAAGCGCTCCGCGCGCGGTCGGTTCTGGATCTCGGCGACCACGTTCCTGCTGCTCCTGGCGGTCTGGTGGGTGCTCCTGACGTTCGTCTTCGCCGCGCTCTTCGAGGACTTCCTCTACCGCGTGACGCATCCCTTCGACTCCGGCTGGGCCAAGGGTCCCTGGGGCTTCCTGTTCCTCTACCTCCTCCTGAGCCTGCCGGTGCCCTGGCTGCATCCGCGCTTCGAGCGCTGGGTGCTGGGGGGCGAGTCAGGGCGCTGATCGGCGCGAGCCGGGTTCCCGTTCCGCGCAGGCCACCGCGCGCGACGCAGGGGGATCGAGACGGGCCGTCGAGGCCCAGGGAGGACCGGTCGCGGGGAGGCACGCGAGGCACGCCAGTTGCCTCTGCCCCGGCTTCCGGCCGTCCACGTTAGGCTGCTCCTTCCCGACCTCCCTCGGAGACCCGCATGCTCTCGCCGCTCCTCGCCACCCTCGCCCTGCCGTCGCTCCTCGCCGCTCCCCAGGAGATCGCGACCCGCAGCCTCGAGATCGACGGCGTCGCGAGCGGCTGGCTCGACACCTTCGAGGGCGGCTCCTTCCTGCACCTCGTCTCCCACGAGCTCCTCGCCGGTCGGGACCTGAACGGAGACGGGGACGCCTTCGACCCGAACGTCCTCTCGGTCCTGGAGACGCGCTCCGAGACGCTCTGGCAGACGCGCACCTCGCCGGTCTCCACGACGCGCATCGGAGAGCGCTGGCTCCTGCTCGTGCGCGAGCGGGACCTGGGCATCGATCTCACCGGCAACGGCCAGGCCTTCGACCACGCGTACCTGGTCGGGGACCCCGTGGCGGGAACGCTCGAACCGCTGCCGCTCGCGGCCAACCCCAACGTCGTCCTCTGGGGGACCTACAGCGCTTTGCCCAAGCGAGAGGCCGTGGTCGTTCAGGACCTGGGGCAGCGCATCCTGCGCGTCGACCTGGACACCCGGGTGGTCGACGACCTGGGGCGAGCAGGTGCGCGCGCCGCGTTCGGGGTCACGCCGTTCCAGACCGGGACCGGGCTGCCGATGCTCGAGGACGGTCTGGTCGACCTCAACGCGGACGGGGACGAAGACGACGAGGTCTGGCATCTCCTCGACGCGGAGCGCCCGGCGCTGCGCAACCTGGGGTTCGCGGGCGACTTCTTTCTGCCCGGCCTCGCACGGCCGGTCGGGATCGTGCGGGAGGCGGACAACGACCTCGACGCGAACGGGGACGGGGACCGGACGGACCGGTTCCTGCGCGTGTTCTCCCGCGGGTTCCAGACGGCGAGCGACGTTCCGCTCGCCCTCGCCGACGACAACTACGGTGGACTCCTGCCCGCTCCGAACGGTCGCTGGATCGTCCTGTCGGTCAACGAGGACCTGCAGGGAGCGGACCTGAACGGGGACGGGGACCGGGGCGACGGCGTTCCGTTCGTGCTCGACCTGAGGACCGGGCGGACGCGTCAGCTCGAGGGGACCATGGTCGGGGCGCCGTTCCTGCCCTGGAGCCCCGGCAGCGACCGCGTGCTCCTGATCGCGAGCGAGCGCCAGGAAGGCGTCGATCTCGACGGGGACGGGAGCGCGACGGCCAACCTGCTCGTGGCGCACGACCTCAAGCGCGGGACGCGCGCCGTGAGTCCGTTCCAGCCGGCGACGCGACTCATCGGCAGCTTCCTGTACCAGGACCGGGGGACGGCGCGAGCCTGGTCCGGTACGACGCCGGCGACCAGTCGCTACGCGCTCCTCACCGTGGGGGAGGACGCGCGCGGGGACGGGGACGGAGACGGAGCGCGGCTCGGCGTGATCCTGCAGAAGCTCGACACCGCGACCGGCGAGCTCTCCGACACCGGGCTCGTGATCCTGCCCGGAACCCTGGAAGTCGACGGACGGGAGGCGACCATGCTCGCCTTCGAGGGGACGACCGATCGCAACGGGGACGGCGTGGTCTCGTTCGAGCTGGTCGTGGCCTGTCGACTCGACCTCGTGACCGGAGACGCGCACTTCGGGAGCGCGCTGCACTACCAGTTCGCGCAGCGCACCGGAGACCACGCGTTCGGCCGCGTCCCCGAGACGGTCCTCGGACGGGACGCGACCGGAGACGGAGACCTCGCGGACGAGGTGCACGCCGTCGTGAGCCTGCGCACCGGAGAGCGCCTCACCACCGACATCGCGCGTGGTCAGCGGACCGGAGCGCTCAGCGCCGTGACGTCCACCGGCGACGTCTTCGTCCTCGCGGACGAGCCCGTCACGGGCCGCGACCTGAACGGCGACGGGGACGGGACGGACTGGGGCGTGCTGCACGTCTACGGGCTGCCCGCGCGCCGCTGATCTCCGTCGCGCGCTGCAAGAGCGCGACGCGTCTGCCCAAGGACCTTCTCGGGCCGCGCGGTTCGCTATGCTCGGGGCCTCGCACTTGCTCGCCGCAGACGTCCTCGGGAGGGACCTCGCTCATGGAACGCATCGGCTTCGTCGTCGTGCTCGCTCTCGCCGCCGCCGGCGGCTTCTGGCTGTGGAACGGGGAACAGGACGTCGTGGAGGGGGGGCGATCCCAGCCGGTCGCCGCTCCCGCGGGGACGAGTCCTCCGGACGAGGCGCTGCTCGCGCGTCTCGACGCCCTCGAGCGGCGGATGGGAGAGCTGGAGCTCCTGCTCTCGAGCGCGAGCCAGCGCGAGGCGGCACCGGTGCTCGCGCCGCAGGAGGACGCGGACGACGACCGTGAGCTCCTCGCACGCCTGGACGCCCTCGAGGCGAAGCTGAGCTCGGGCCGGCGGAGCGAGGACGACGACGAGGAGAAGGAG
>CAZDYS010000192.1:3521-7346 GCA_964509445.1 uncultured Planctomycetaceae bacterium | reverse complement strand
TGGAACCGCTTTCGTCTGCGTCTCTGTTCGAACGCGCCGCCGGATCGGAGGCACTCCCTGGACGGAATCGTAGTCCGTCTCAGCCGCCGTGGAACTGGCGCAGTGCTTCCAGCACGAGGACCCCGCGGGCCGTCCACGCCACGGTGCGAATCCAGTTCGTCCGGACGAGCCGGCGCTGCACGGCGATCGCTCCGGGACGCAGCCGCCGGTGGAGCGGGACCGCCACGAAGGCGGTCGCGAGCGCGTTCAGCCCGACCAGTCCGAGGCCCGCCCAGAGCAGTTCCGTGGACACCCCGGCCGGGGGCGTCTCGAGCAGCAGCGCCGCGGAGAGGCCCTCGACCGCCATCAGGGGTCCCACCACGAGAGTGATTCTCGCGCTGTGGTGCTCGTGGAACTCTCCGAGCTCGCGCGGACCGACCCGCGCGAAGCCCGGGTACTGCACGAGCTGCACGATCCAGATCAGCCCGACCAGGGCCCAGGTGGCCGCCGCGTGGGCGAGGAGCAGGTCCAGGGGAGTCATCTTCTGACGAGGCTTCGCCCTGGAGTCTGTCTTGGATGCGGGCTCGACGCGGCGAGCGCTCAGATTTCGAGGATCGTCGCCTTGAACTCGTAGTCCACGGGATAGAAGAACGCGCGGAAGCGAGGGTCTTCGTCGGGGTTGAACAAGAGCGTCTCGGCGTGGTCCTCGAGTTCCGCTCGGTAGACGCGGTCGACGGTGGTGCGCAAGAGACGCGATCGCGTCACTTCGCCCCTCGAGTCGATCACGATCTCGAAGAGCGTGTCCGCACCAGCCTCCCAGTACGCCTGCAGTGCCCGTTTGCGCTCGACCGGCGGGAAGGAATAGCGCGGGTCGTCCACGTACTTGTAGGTGGGCGGGAAGAAGAGCGTGGCCGCGTCCACTTCCGCCTGCGAGAGGGTCTGACAGGCGGAGAGTCCGACAGCGAAGAGTCCGACAGCGAAGCGAGTAGCAAGGACTTCGGACTTCATCTCAGCGCTCTTCCGTGCGTGCGCTCGAGCTGTGCCCGAGCACGATCCGCCAGCTCTCCTCCTCGCGCTGCAGCACCAGGACCTGCGCGCCCTCGAAGACGAAGGACATCGAACCGCCGATCTCCGTGCGGTAGAGGGTCGCGATCGTGGCGGCGGGGACCTCCCCCGTCGAGAGCACGCGAACGCGGGTGTCG
This sequence comes from uncultured Planctomycetaceae bacterium, assembly GCA_964509445.1. Classification (GTDB taxonomy): domain Bacteria; phylum Planctomycetota; class UBA1135; order UBA1135; genus CAZDYS01. The sequence continues at coordinate 6,165 of CAZDYS010000192.1, read as the reverse complement.
CGGAACTCGGTCGTGAAGGACATGTCCTCCGGGAACGCGGCGAAGGCCTCGAGGATCGCGTCGGCGCTCTCGTAGCGCAGCGTGCCGTCCTCGTACCAGGCGAACGAATCGTCGGTCGAGCACACGGCGCGGATGCCCTCCTCGTCGCGGGTGTTGAAGGCGGCCAGGTAGCCGTCGACGAACTCCAGGACCTCCTGGTGCAGCTCGTCACGCCGTGCGTCGTCGTCCGCGTCTTGGTCGGGGGCCAGGACGAGGCCGAACGGGAGCGCGAGCAGCAGGGGGGTGAAACGGAGGAGGTTCTTCGAGAGCGAGAGCATGGTCGAGGTCCTGGAAGGAGACGGGGGCGGGTCGGACTCCGTGCGGAGCGCGACCCGCCCATCCTAGGCGGTTCGCTCGCCCTGCGGCGAGGGCGAGCGGACCGGTCCCTCCTTTCGTTCTCTCCTCGGCAGGGACTCGACCGACCTCGTCTCAGGGGCGCGAGCCGAGGGGGCCGGGCGCCTGGGAGCGCAGCGGGGCGAACCGGTGCACGAACTCGTGGCATCCGATGTCCACCGCCTGGCCGAGCGTCGACGTCCCCACGTCCGCGACGCCCTTGACCCCGAACACGCGCGGGTTGCCGTTCAGGTCGAGGGGCGACTCCACGGCCAGCGTCTCTCCCGCGTCGACACAGGGCGATCCGCGCAGGATCGACAGGTCGTCGTCGATCGTGCCCGGCAGTCCGTCGGCTCCGTTGCGATCGCGGAACGCGGGGTCCGCGTCGAGGTTGCCGATCCCCGGGCTGCCGCCGAGCACGTTGCAGTAGCCCACGTCGGTCACGTTCGTGAGCTCCACGCCGTTGCCGCGCACGATGGAGTTGCGCAGCGTCGTCTGGGCCGAGCCGAAGGCGACCACGCCTCCGCCGGTGTTGTCGACGAGCGTGCAGCCGGCGATCGTCACCACGGATCCGGAGCGCACGAGGATCGTGCCGTTGCCCGCGGAGCACACGTTCCCGTCGAAGAGGCTGTTCCGCACCGTTCCGGGGCCGCTGAGGAGGACCGCGCTCCCCTCGTTGATCGCCTCGTTCGCCAGGAAGCGGCAGCGGTCGACGATCACGCGGCCCGAGTCGAACTTGGCGACGGCGCCCGTGTAAGCGATCGTCGACCGGTTGGCGCGGAACAGGCAGTCCTGGATCCGCGTGAGCGAGGTCGAGAAGGAGCGGATCAGGATCGCGCCGCCGTAGCCGGCCTCGTTGTCCTCGAACGTGCAGTGCCGGATCAGGGGGTCGCCCGCCTCGACGTAGATGGCGCCGCCCTGGTGGAACGCGGTGTTGCTCTCGAACCTGCAGTGCTCGATCAGCGGGTCGCTGTAGTAGGTGCGAATGCCGCCGCCGAGGTAAGCGTCCCCCTCGGTGAACACGCAGTTGCGGATCGTCGGGGAGCAGACGTAGATGTACATCGCTCCCGCGCCTCCCCCGGGACCCGGGTTGAAGTTGGAGAACGTGAGACCCTCGAGCGTCGAGTCGCCGTTCACCAAGATCCCGTAGTTCGGGAGGCTCGCGCCGGTCAGAGCCGTCACCTCGGGCCCGTCCGTGGAGCGGATCGTGATCTGCTTGCCGAGCAGGTTGAGCTGGGACGAGAGCGGGTAGGAGCCGGAGACGTTCGACGGGAGCACCAGGATCTCGTCGCCGTTCGTGGCGGCGTTGACGGCCTTGTAGAGGTCGTCGAACGGGTGGGCCGCGCTGCCGTCCTCGATCGGGTCGGAGAAGGCCGGGTTGCCGGGCACGGACACGCCCGGCAGCGGGTCGCCGGGGCCGTCGTCGTCCACGTACCAGGTGGTCTGGGCGGAGGTCGAGAGCGCGAGCCCGGTCAGGGCCGCGGAGGAGAGGAGGAGTCGTCGGAGCGTGTGGAGACCTTGCATCGGAAGCGTTTCGGGAGCGGCGTTGGAGGCGCGAGGCGAGACGCGCGGTCAGTTCCGGGCGCGTATCTCGTCCTGTCCCGCGCAGGAGGGCCGCCCGCGGTCCGACGGAACCGGAGGAAAATCTCCCGACCGGGTACGGGGGGGCCCGCAGGCGGGCACGTTCCGCTTCTAATGAGGGAGCCGTGTCCGCCATGTCGTCCTCCCGAGATCCCTCGACGGGCGGTGGGTCCGCTCCCGAGCCGCCCCACCTGGGAGCGGTCTACGACGAGCTGCGGTCCCTGGCCGCCGCCTATCTCGGCAGCGAGCGCGCGGGCCACACGCTGCAGCCGACCGCGCTCGTCCACGAGGCCTACCTCAGGCTCGCGCGCCAGGACGCCGGCCGCTGGAAGGACAGCCAGCACTTCTGTGCGCTGGCGGCCAGCGTGATGCGGAGGGTGCTGGTGGATCACGCGCGAAGGCGTCACGCCGACAAGCGCGGGGGCGGGCAGGGCGAGCGCGTGACGCTCGCCGGAGTCGAGACGCCGTCCGAGACGGAGCCCGAGGAGCTGGACCTCCTGGCGCTGGACGACGCGCTGCGCGACCTGGCCGGGCTGCACGAGCGTCAGGCTCGCGTGATCGAGCTGCGCTTCTTCGGAGGGTTGACGCTCGACGAGGTCGCACGGCACCTCGACGTCGCCCGCTCGACGGTCGCCGCGGACTGGCAGATGGCGCGCGCCTGGCTGAACCACCGGCTGGCAGCGGGGGACGA
>CAZDYS010000192.1:0-3421 GCA_964509445.1 uncultured Planctomycetaceae bacterium | reverse complement strand
ACGCGTCCCAGGAGGAGGCCGCCGACCTGCGTGCGTTCGCGCGCGGTGCGCTGGCCGAGGTGGAGGCCGGGACCGAGCGTCCTCCCTGGGTCCCCGAGCACATCGGTCCGTACCGCATCCTGCGCACGATCGGGTCCGGGGGCATGGGGATCGTCTTCGAGGCGGAACAGGAACTCCCGGACCGACGCGTCGCGATCAAGGTGCTGCGCCCCGGGCACGGCTCCCGGTCGCTGCTGCGCCGTTTTCGCGTCGAGGCCCAGGCACTCGGTCGACTGACACACCCCGGCATCGCGCGGATCTACGGCTCCGGATCGGTCGAGTCGCCCTTGGGGCCGCTGCACTACTTCGTGCTGGAGCTGGTGCGCGGCGAGCGGCTGACGGACTGGGCGCGGGAGAGGAACCTGGACGAACGTGACGCCAGTGCGCTGATGGCCGACGTGACCGACGCGGTGCACGAGGCGCACCTGCGCAGCGTCGTGCACCGCGACCTGAAGCCCGCGAACATCCTGGTCGACGCGAGCGGAGCGCCGCGCGTGCTCGACTTCGGGGTCGCGCTCCTCACCGATCGCGACGTCCAGGCGACCGCGCGCACGCTCACGGGCCAGCTGGTCGGCACGCTGCCGTACATGAGCCCCGAGCAGGCGAGTGGGGGCGTCGACGAGATCGACCTGCGCACGGACGTGTACGCGCTCGGCTGCGTGCTCTACGAGCTCTTGGGTGGCCGTGCGCCGTTCGACCCGGGGCAGCCGCAGGCGCAGCTCCTGCAGGCGATCACCGCCGCCGAGCCGGCTCCCCTCGGCAGCTTCGTTCCCGGGATCGACCGCGACCTCGAGACGATCGTCGCCAAGGCCATGGCGAAGGAGAAGAGCGAGCGCTACAGCTCCGCGGCCGCGCTGGCCGCGGACCTCAGGCGCTTCCTGGCCTACGAGCCGATCGAGGCGCGCCCGCACTCCGCGCTGTACCAGCTGAAGCGCTACGCGAAGCGCAATCGCGTGCAGCTCGTCTTCGCCAGCGTCGCGGTCCTGGCGGTGCTCGTCGGCGCGGTCGCCTCGCTGGTGTTCGCGCTCGGGGAGCGCCGCGCCGAGGAGGTCGCCGAAGCGCGCCGCGAGGACCTGGCGCTGCGGCGCGAACGACAGGCCCTGCTGGGCGCGGCAGAGTTCGTGCGCTCCGGCCTCTCTCGTCGCGCGGAGACCCTGCTCGACGAGGTGCGGCCGGAGCGGCGCGCCTGGGAGTGGCACCTGCTGGACGCGTTCTGCACGCCGCCCGTTCGCACGGTCGCCGAGGTCGACGGCAAGCTCTACTTCTCCAACGTCTCGGAGGACGGGCAGCGCTTCCTGTGTGGCGGCCCCCTCGGAGAGCTCCTCCTGGCGGACACGCGCACCGCGGCGATCACCCCGTTCGCTCTCGGAGAGGGAGTCCGCGGGCTGTGTCTCGAGAAGACAGGATCGCGCTTCGCGGCGGTCACGCACCGCGACTCCGATCGGATCGGGACCCTGCATCTGTGGCAGGACGGCGCGCTGCGGATCCTCGACCAGCAGCCCGCCGACACGCCCTGGAACGCGACCGCGTTCTCCCCCTCGGGCGACGCGCTCCTGTGGACCTGGGAGGACGGTGCGCTGCGCGTGTACGACCTGCCGGCGGGCACGCCGCGGCTCGTCGTCCAGGCGGACGAGCGTCCGATCGCCGACGCGCTCTTCACGCCGGACGGACGCACGATCGTGACGCGCGGGCACCGAGCGACGGAGATCCGCCTGTGGGACGCCGTGACGGGACGGCCCCGCGGCGTCGTGCCGACGGTGCCGAACCACCCCGCGGACATCGCGGTCGACCCGAGCGGCACGCTCCTGTTCGACCTGACCATCGGAGAGCCGCTGCGCGTCTGGGAGCTCGCCACGGGAGAGGCCTGGGCGCCGGAGCCGCGCGTCGCTCCCGAGCCGCTGGTGTGCGAGTCGATCGCATTCGCTCCCGACGGGGACCGGTTCTACGTCGCGACGGAGGACGCGGTGCACGTGTACTCCGCCGCCGAGCGCCGCCGGGTCGCGCGCTTCGACACCGGCGTGTTCCAGCTGCGCGAGTTCGTGCTCTCGCGGGACGGCGCGCTGCTCGCGGGGCGCAGTCGCTGGTCCAGCGTGCTCGTGCTCGATGCGGAGACCGGGCGCAGCGGCGTGTTGCCGACCGCGATCGATCGCGCCTGGGACCTGCGCTTCGTCGACGACGACCGCACGCTGTGGCTGGTCGACGAGGTGGGCAAGCTGAGCTCGCTCGAGCTCGACGGCGCGCTCTCCTCCTTCCCCGGTCACGCGGATGAGGTGGGTGCGGCGGCGTTCCTGTGGAACGGCGAGCTCCTCGTCAGCGCCTCTCGCGACGGAACCGTCTCGGCCTGGGACCCGGACTCCGCCGCGCCGGTGGCGACGCTCGCGGCCGGGCTGCCTGCCCTGCGTGCGCTTTGCGCGCTCCCGGGAGGCGAGCGGGTCGCGGTGGCGGGTGTGGGCGTGGTCGCGCTCCTCGGGACCGGTCCGGGGACCGAGGACCGGACGCTCGAGGGGAGCGAGGGCAGCACCTGGTGGTCGCTGGCCTGCTCCACCGACGGGGAGCGTCTCTTCGCCGCCAGCCCGGGAACCCTCGCGGCCTGGAACCTCGAGAGCGGTGCGCTCCTGGGACGCGCGGCCACGAGTGCGAACGGGGTGCTGGCCCTCGCGCCGGACGGGGAGCAGCTGGTCCTCGGAGACACCGAGGGAGGGCTGCACCTGTTCGACGCGGCGACCCTCGAGCACGGGCGCACGCTGCGCGGCCACCTGGACGACGTCACGCGGATCGCCTTCTCGCCCGACGGAGAGCTCCTGGTGAGCGCGGCGGCGGACTCCTACGTCCTCGTGCGCGACGCGCGCACCGGCGACGAGGTGGCGCGTCTGTTCGTCGGGCTGCGACCGGAGGGCCCGCGGGAGATCGGAGCGCTGTGCTTCACGCCGGACGGGACGCGGCTCGCGGCCGGTGGAGTGGACGGGCGCCTGTTCCTCTGGGAGACGGACGACTGGGAGCTCGTGCTCGAGCTCGACGGGCACTCCGGCGCCGTGCACGACCTGGTGTTCCGGCCGGACGCCGTCCAGCTCGTGAGCGCCTCGGCGGACACCCGGCTCGGTCTCTGGGACCTGCGCGCACCGCGGGAGCGGATCGAGCTCGCGCGACGCCGGGCGGCGTGGTTCGCGAACCCGGCCGGGAGCCGGGAACCGGACCCGCTGGAGGACCGCTTCGAGCGCCAGCGGGCGCTGGCGGCGCAGCGCGAGCGCTAGGCCGCCGCCCTCCCCGGGTTTCTCGCGGAATTCCCGTCGGGTCCAGGCCTCTTCGTGCGGTGGGACCGCATTCGACTCGAGCGCCACGTTCGCGCTCCTACCCGCGAGCCACGAAGATGACCCCTCTCCTT
>CAZDYS010000191.1:3696-7386 GCA_964509445.1 uncultured Planctomycetaceae bacterium | reverse complement strand
GATGACTGGCGGGGGACGGATGCCAGTTTGCTGCCAGACATGGCCCCGCCCCCGTGCGTCAGGCGACGACATCAGCCGGCTCTGCACTGCCCCCAGAGCCGTTCTGACCCAAGCTGACGCGCTCGGACGCCCCCTGTCGCCCTCACCGACCCCAGCCCTCCCCCTTCGCAATGCGAAGGTCAGGGGTTCGAGCCCCCTCGTCTCCACCATTCCTCGCCTCGAGCGAGCGAGAAGCCCGGCCGGACCGGGCCCCTGTCGGACGCGGGCAAGGCGGTCGTTAGGGCTCTGTGGACGCGCCGTGAGGCGCACCCCGGACACTAGACTGGAAGCATGCGCCACGGACTCGCCATCGCGCTCCTCGCCACCGCTGCCTTCGCCGCCCCGGCTGCCCCGCCGGACTCGGCCGAGCGGCAGCGTGCGCGCGTGCTGGAGCGCGGGCTGGAGCGGGCGGAGGCCGAGCTCGTCGCCGGCCTCGACCTGGTCGAGACCCGCCCCACCTGGGAGAACCCGTGGATCGTGCGCAGCGAGTTCTACGAGGTGCGCTGCACCGCCTCGCGCTTCGTGACCACGAAGATCGGGCGCGACCTCGACTTCATGGCGCGCGAGTTCGGCAAGCTGCTCGGCGTCGAGGTCCAGCCGCAGCAGCCGTTCCAGATCTGGATCCACCCGACGATCGAGCTCTACAACCAGGACGCGAACGCGGGCAACGCCGACGAGCACTCGTCGTTCTTCGGGAGCTACTACGCGGGCGATCGCAGCGGGCGCTACGTCTCGACCTACTACGAGCCGAACCTGACGCTGCTCGGCATGCACGCGACGCACTCGGCCTGTCACCAGTTCGTCGCGAGCACGTTCGAGACGGAGCTGCCGACCTGGGTCTCCGAGGGCCTCGCGTCCTACTTCACGCTCTTCTGGGACTGGAACTGGGGTCTCGAGCGCTTCCGCCGGCTGGCCGGCGGTGCGGGCTGGATCTCGCTCGAGCGGCTGACCGCGTCGGGACTCTCGGAGTACCTGCCGAACGGGGACAGCCGGCTGATCGAGCTCGGCGTCCTGTTCCACTACCTGCTGCACTACCGCGAGGAGACGCGCATCCCGGGCGAGGGAGACGCCGCGCCGGTCGCGTCGTTCCGCGAGTACCTGCGCGCCGTGGTGACGGGCGGGGACGCGGACGAGACGGACTTCCGCTACTGGCTCGAGGACCAGGGCGGCGTCGCCGCACTGGAAGCGGACTTCCGCGCCTTCGACGGCGGCAACTGAGCGCGGCGGCGCGCTAGCCGCCGAGCTGCGCGAGCCAGGCGCCGACACGCTCGTCCTCGCCGCCGAGCTCGACGTAGCGCGCGAGGTGTCCGCGCGCGGCCTCGACGTCGCCGAAGATCTCCATCTCGAGCACGCCGAGATGGAAGTGCGCCGAGCGGTTCGCGTCGTCGTAGTCGAGCACGCGCCGGAACGCGTCGCGCGCCTGGTCGTGCTCGCGGTCCGCGTAGTGCAGGAGCCCGAGGCCGAGGTTCGCGCGCGGCACGTCGCCGAACCGCCTGCGGATCTCGGCGTAGGCGGTGCGCGCCTCCTCGGTCCGCTCGGTCGCGTGGTAGAGCAGCGCGAGGAGCGTCATCGACTCGGGATCCTCGGCCCCCAGCCGACGCGCGTCCTCGAGCGCGCGGACCGCGTCCGCCGTGTTGCCGCGCAGGTGCAGCGCGGTTCCGTGCAGCACCGCGAGCTCGGCGTCCTGGGTGTGCGTGCGGCGCGCCTTCGTGAGGAGGCTCGCGGCCTCGGCCACGCGGTCCTGGTCGAGGTACAGGGTCGCGAGCGCGGCGCGCAGCTCCGGGCGATCCTCCTCCTCGACTCCGGCGAGCCACTGGTTCTCGGCGTCCGTCGGCCGGTCCTGCGCGAGGTAGGCCTCTCCGAGCCAGGCGTAGGCCTGCCAGGTCGGCTCCGCCAGGCGCGCCTCGAGCAGCGTCTCCGCCGCGAGCTCGACCTCGCCGGCGTCGAGGCGGAGTCGTCCGAGGTAGAGCAGCGCGCGCGCGGCCTTCGGGTCGGCCTCCAGCACGCGCTCGAGCGCGGTGCGCGCGCGCTCCGTCTCGCCGGCCTCGAAGTGGACGAGCCCGAGCCCCGTCAGCGCCTCGGCGTTCGCCTCGTCGAGCTCGACCGCGCGCTCGAAGCAACCGAGCGCGGCCTCCGGATCCCCCGCGTCGAGGTGGACCCAGCCGGCGCCGACGTGGGCGGCGACGTAGTCCTCGTCCGCGTCGAGCGCGGAGCGGTAGCTCACGAGCGCGGCGTCGGTGTCGGCCAGCGCGCGGAAGGTCTCCGCCTGCAGCAGGTAGGCCTCGGAGTCGACCTGCTCCGACTGCAGCGCCTCCCCCACGGTGGAGCGCGCGGCGGTCGGGTTGCCGGAGCGCAGCGCGGTCCAGGCCAGGTCGAGCAGCCGGACGTAGTGGTCCTCCGACGGGCTGCGCTCGGCCTGCGGGACGTCGCGCACGCGCAGCGGCTGCGCGGAGAAGGCTCCGTCGCCGAACAGGCGCGGGCCCAGGACGACCGCCATCACCACGAACGCGAGCGCCGCGACCCACAGCATCCGCTTGGAGCCGGGAGCGGCGTCCCCGCGCGCTCCGGACGCCCGGGCGGCTGGACGACCCGCCGCCGAGAGCGGCACCATCGCGTCGAGGTCGAGCGCCTCCAGCGCCGACAGCATCTCGTCCGCGGACTGGAAGCGGTCCTCGCGCCGGCGCTGGAGCGCACGCGTCAGGAAGCCGTCGAGCTCCGCCGGCGCCTCGAGCCCGGGACACTGGGCGGCCAGGGACGGCGCCTCCTGCGTCGCGCGGCTGAGCAGGATGTCGCTCGCGCTCTCCTCCCGGAACGGCCGCTCGCCGGAGACGATCTCGTAGAGCATCAGGCCGACGGCGTAGAGGTCGCTGCGCGCGTCCGTCTCCTCGCCCCCGCACTGCTCCGGCGACATGTAGCGCGGGGTCCCGAGGATCCGCCCCACCTGCGTGACGAGCGTGGACTGCTCGTTGCCGCGCAGCGCGACCAGCTTCGAGAGCCCGAAGTCGAGCACCTTCACCCGCACGTCCCCGCGCGAGCCGGGCACGACCATCACGTTGTCCGGCTTGAGGTCGCGGTGGACGATCCCGTGCCGGTGCGCCTCGGCGAGGCAGGACAGGATCTGACGCCCGAGCGCGACCGCGGTCGGGACGGTCAGGCGCTCCTTGCGGTCGAGGTACTCGTGCAGGTTCGAGCCCTCGACGTACTCCATCGCGAGGTAGATCGTCCCGCCGTCCTTCCCGAAGTCGAAGATCTGGATCGCGTTCGGGTGGTTGAACTTCCCCGCCGCGATTCCTTCGCGCTGGAAGCGCTGGAGCTGCTCGTCCGACAGCCGTAGGTCGGGATGCAGCACCTTCAGCGCGATCTTCTTCTTCAGGCCGACGTGCTCGGCCAGATAGACCGTGCCCATCGCGCCGGAGCCGATCTCCCCCACGATCCGGTACTTGTCGCTGAGGGTGCGACCGACGAGCGCGTCGGTCTGCCCCTCCTCCGGCGCCTTCGTCCCGCACTCCGGGCAGAACCGGAAGGGCTTCTCGTCTTGGTAACCGCAGTGGAGGCAGGTGGTCATGGAGCGCGCACGCGAGGAGCGGATTCTAGCCGGGTCCTGCGGGGATCCCAGCCGCGGCTTGCCGGTCCTAGCGGGACTCGAACGGT
>CAZDYS010000191.1:0-3596 GCA_964509445.1 uncultured Planctomycetaceae bacterium | reverse complement strand
GTGGGAATCAGCGTACTGTGCCTCTCGTCGCGATGACGACGGCTCTCAAGGCGCGTTGGCCCTCGGACGACTGGGAGCACGTCTTCGGGCCCACCTCCTCTGACGCTCCTCTTGACCCTCTGCTGGATCCCGCCGGTCCCGGTCTCCCTCTTGCTCGCAGCGCGCGTGTGCCTGCCGCGTGCGTCGGCACCTCTAACAGCCCAGAAGAGCCTCCCGTAGCTCTCGCAGAGCCCGACCGAGTTTCTCTCGTTGGGTACGTTCCTTGCGGATGCAGTCCATGAAAGTCTCGCACGCGGTCCTGGCCTCCCTCGTCCTCTCGGTCTCGGCTCTCGCTCAGAAGACGTTGCCGCCGGACGCAGGCATCGATCCGATCGCGCGGCTCCTCGACCAGCTCCCTCCCGTGGGCAAGGAACACCGTTTCGATCGAGAAACGCGGAGCTGGATTCCCCATCCCGCGGTGGAGGCGTTGACGCGGCTGTTGCGCGATCCCAACGCGGCCGCGAGAGTCGAGGACGACCTGTGGCGTCGCCTGCTGATCGACCGCGAAGTCGTGCGCTGGCGCCCTCGTTGGCCCGCCGGCGTTCCGTTCGCGATCTCGATGTCGGCTCCTACCTGGCTAGGCCTGGTCGAAGTGCAGATGCGTCCGCGCCTGGAACAGCTGGCCGAGGCGCACTGCGGAACTCTGACAGCGGAGAGCTGCGGGAACGCGGCCTTCTGGCGACGCGAGTCGGAGTTCTACCAGGAGCTCGGGACTCTGGCCCCAGGAGCGCATCGGCTCGAGTTCGACGTCGTGGTTCGTCGACCATGGGGCGAGCCCAACGTCTGGGGTTTCTCCCGCGACGATCGGGGGCCCGTCACGCTTTGGCGTGGTCCTCTGACGCTTCACACGGAGATCGTCGACACGCTCGAGCGCGCGATTCCCGGCGTTCGCGACGCGCCAACGAACGAGGCCGTCCGCTCCTCGGTTGGACTGGCGTTCTCGGTCTGGGGCGAGGAGGAGCGCAACACGGCGATCTTCGTGCTCGACCCCGCCGTTCGAGACCACGCGCTTCTCGCGGAACTCGCGCTGTCCATCGAGCTCGATGTCCTGAGGGACGGTGAAGTCGTGGAGACGGCATCGCTCTTCGCAACCGGTATCGACCCGCTCGCGCTCAGCATCAGCGTGGAGGAGACGCCGCGCGCGATCGCCTTCTGCGGGCTCGACGAACCGCCTGGCGAGCTCTTGGAGAACACCTTGGAACGAAGACGTTGGAGCTTCCGGCTGAGGGGAACGAACAGGAACGTCCTCCCGTCATGGAACGCCTCGCGGTACTGGGCGGGTGTGGTCGAACTGTCCTTCGACGAGGCTCGTGCTCGGGAGCTGGAGCGAGCGGGTCCGAGTGGGCGCGAGCCCTGGGTCTGGATGCCCAGCTTCCGCTAGTCCACTCCACCGCGGGCGGCGCCCGAGCCGGACGCCGCCCGAACCGGAATCAGCTCTTGTTCGGCACGTGCGGGATCGTCTCGAACAGCTCGGTCTCTTCGAAGTAGTCGACGTCGAGGTCCATCGCATCGCCGTGGCGGGTGAAGACCATGCTCGAGGCGCTGGTCAACAGCTCGCCGAGGTCCGTGGGCTCGGGGAGCTCTTCGAGCACGGTGTGCCCCAGGAGCTCCATCAGGTCCACCGTCACCGGCAGGACGTGCTCGCCGTGGTTCTGGTACCCGGTCATCAGCTCGCGGCCGAACTGGTCCTCGTCCCAGTGGGAGAGCTCGGTTCCCGGTCCGCCGTCGAGCTCCACGACCATCTCGCGGAGCGCCGCCAGCTGGTCCGTCGCCTCGTCGTGGAACCGCCCGGTCGTCGGATCGAACAGGTCGTTCCAGGAGCCGAAGCCGATGCCGAGCGAGTGTCCGATCTCGTGGACGATCGTGCCCGCGATCTCGACCTCGGAGAAGCGCTCCAGGAACGTCGTGTTGAACTCGACGCGACCGTACTTGGTCCCGCCGCGCGTGTAGGGCCGGTAGGCGCGCGCGATCGTCGTCCCCGCCTGGGTGAACAGTCCCAGGCGAATCACGATCGACTCGCTCGGCGAGACGAACCGGTTCCAGAAGTTGCAGGCCGTGCGCGCGCCCTGCTTGAGGCGCCCCTCCCGGTCGGCCTCGATCTTGTAGGTGATCAGGCTGGTGGGAGCCGTCGGCGTGGACGGAGGCGGCGCGGGCTGGAGGATGCCCAACGACCGCATCAACCAGGCGATCACCTGGTTCCAGTCGCGCACGTTGCGGTGCTCCTCCTCGCTCAGCTCGCGGCCCTGGACCAGGAGACTCGCGACGCGGCCGCGCAGGTCCTCGATCAGCCGCTCGACCTCGGCGACGCTGGCGGCCGGCGGCGTGGGCGCGAGCTCCGCGGGAGAGGCCTCCCCCTTCTTGCTCTCGAGGATCCGCATCAGGCGGCTGCCCGAGCGGCGGTCGCGCGCCCCGAGCGCGTGCGCCGAGAGCGGCACCTCGCCGTCCCGCGAGGCGATCGCCGCGTCGCGGCCCCAGCCCGGGAAGAACTCGAGGTTCGTCGCCAGCTCCACCTCGTCGAGGTCGCACAGGTAGTCCGTCGGGTCCGTCCCCGCCGGCGCGTCCTGGGGAATCAGGAAGCAGTCGATGTCGACGACCGAGAACTTGTCCCAGGGCCAGCGGTGCGGGTCGACGATCACGCAGAAGTAGGCGTCCGGGATCGGCAGGTGTTTCCCGTCGCCGCGCGAGATGGAGTTCGGCTCCGCGCCGAACACCGGGCCGACGATCGCCCACACGTGATCGCTCTTGTCGACGTCCTCGATCTCGCGAATCGCCTTCTCGAGCTTGCTCCAGACGCCGAGGTTCAGGGAGCCGTACTGCGGGCTCATGTTCGACATGAAGAACGTCTCCATCTGCGCGAGGCGTCCGTACTGCCGGTTCACGACCTCGTTGGGCGTCATGTGCCCGACGTGCAGCTGCACGTCGCCGATCTTCCCGAAGGTCTTGCGTCCGATGCGCTGCGCGTCCGGGAGGCGCAGGTCCTCGTAGTAGACGTGCGGACGGTCGTAGTCGACGTCGTCGTCCGCGTGCGCCACGCGGTAGGCGGACCAGGCCGGCTGCAGGCGATCCGGACAGAACCCGACCACGAAGCCGTGGTTGACGAGCATCTGGATCGGGCGGTCCTCGTCGAAGTTCTTCGGAGCCCCGCGCCAGAGGTGCAGGTCGACGAGGTGTCCCAGGTGCGCGCACGAGGGATGAAGCGTGGTGTGGTCCATGGCGGATCCTCCGGAACAGGACGAGGAGCACGACGCGGACGTCCGCGCGGCGCTCCGGGCAAGGGGAGTGCGAGCGAGAGCGAGTTCCGTCCGGATCCACGTACGGGTCGGGGAGCGACCGCCATCTTTCCGTGCGGAACTCCCGCGGCTCCCGCCTGCGGGTGCGCGGGTCTCCGGAGCGGGACGGCGGACGGCTAGGACCGGGGGCGGCGCAGGCGAATGGCGCCACGCACGGTCGCCGGATCGACCACGCGGCCGCCTTGCGTCCACTCGAGGAGTCCGCGCGCGGCCAGCCTCCGGCCGGCGCGCCGGACGCGCTCCATCCACGCGCGCCAGGCTTCGCCC
>CAZDYS010000190.1:0-7402 GCA_964509445.1 uncultured Planctomycetaceae bacterium | reverse complement strand
GCGTCGATCGGCTCCGCGTAGCCGCCGCCGAGGGTCATCACGACCGGCAGCCCCTCTCCACGGAAGCGCTCGAGGAGGCGTCGGTCCCGCGCTCGCACGCCCGCGGGCGACAGCGCGAGACGACCGAGCCGATCGACCTCCAGGACGTCGACGCCGAGCTGCGCGAGCACGAACTGCGGCCGCGCGCGCTCCAGGGCCTCCTCGAGAGCTGCGTCCAGGGCGACGAGGTAGGCCTCGTCGTCCGTCCCGTCCGCGAGCGGCACGTCGAGGTCGCTGACGGTCTTGCGGGCCGGGAAGTTGCGCGCCCCGTGGAGCGAGCAGGTGAAGGCGCGCGGCTCGTCCTGCAGCATCGCGGCCGTGCCGTCTCCCTGGTGCACGTCGACGTCGAAGATCAACACGCGCTCGACGCCTGCCTCCTCCAGCAGCCAGTGGGTCGCCACGGCCAGATCGTTGAACGCGCAGTAGCCGGCACCGAAGTCCCGATGGGCGTGGTGCGTGCCTCCCGCGAGGGCGCCCGCCAGCCCGTCCTCCAGCGCCGCCCGGGTCGCCTGGAGCGTTCCGCCGACGCTCGCGAGCGCACGCCGCGCGTAGGACGGAGTCCAGGGGAAGCCCAGCCTGCGGACCGCGTCGCGCGGGAGGGACCCGTCGAGGAAGGCGCGCACGTAGCCCGGATCGTGCACGGCCTCGAGCCGCGCGGGGTCGACCGTGGGCGCGACCTCGATCTGGTCCGCCTCCAGGAGGCGGCGCTCGACCAGGCGCTCGCGCAGCGTGCGGTACTTCCCCATCGGGAACCGGTGCTCGGTCGGCAGCTCGACCGTGTAGGAGTCACTCGCGAACGCACGCATGCCGCGCAGGGTACTCGCAGCAGCGTGCCCGCGTCGGGAACGAAACGTGGGAACCCGAGCACGGTCTCGGCCGCTCCTGTGCGAACCTGGACGCGCATGAGCAGGACGGAGACGACCCCCCACACCTCGCGACGGCTCGGCCTCTCGGCCGCGACCGCGCTCGTCGTCGCGAACATGATCGGGACGGGGATCTTCACGACCACGGGGTTCATGGCCAGCGACCTCGCGCCGGACGCGATCCTGGTCGCCTGGTTGCTCGGAGGCCTGCTGGCGCTGTGCGGCGCCACCGCCTACGCGGAGCTCGGAACGCTGATGCCCCGCGTCGGTGGCGAGTACGTCTACCTGCGCGAGGCGTTCCACCCGGCGCTCGGCTTCGTGGCGGGCTGGATCTCGCTGTTCGTCGGGTTCTCGGCGCCGATCGCAGCGGCGGCGATCGCCTTCGGCGCCTACCTGCAGGCGCTCGTCCCCTCGCTGTCCGTCTCCACGGCGGCGGTCGGACTGATCGCCCTGAGCACCCTCGTCCACGTGCGCAGCGTCGCCCTGGGAAATCGCCTCCAGACGGCGTTCACGATCCTCAAGATCGGGCTCATCGTCGGCTTCGTCGCGCTCGGCCTGTTCGACGGCGACGCCGACTGGACGCGCCTGCGCGCGGCTCCCGAGGGAGCGAGCTCCTCCTGGCTCGCCCCCGCCTTCTGGACGTCGCTCGTGTACGTGTCCTTCAGCTACACGGGCTGGAACGCGGCGGGCTACATCGCCGGGGAGATCCACGATCCCGGTCGTAACGTCCCGCGCGCTCTCCTCCTCGGGACCGTGATCGTGACGGCGCTCTACCTCCTGCTCAACGTCGTCATGCTCGTGTCCGCACCCGCGGAGACCCTGGCCGGCAAGCCCGAGGTCGCCTACGTGGCCGCCACGCAGCTCTTTGGCGAGGGGGCGAGTCGCTGGCTGTCGGCCCTGATCGCGATCGGGCTCGCCCCCACGGTCGGCGCGATGATCTTCGCGGGTCCGCGGGTCTACGCCGCGATGGCGGAGGACGGCCTCTTCTTCCCGCGCTTCGCGCGCCGCGGAGCGGGAGGCGCGCCGGTGGAGAGCGTCGTCCTGCAGGGCGCGCTCGCCGCCGCCTTCGCGCTGTTCGTCCCCTTCGAGAGTCTCTTGCAGTACGCGGGCTTCACGCTCTCCCTGGTGTCGGCCCTGACCGTCGTCGGAGTCGCGGTCCTGCGCCGCAAGCGACCGGACGCGCCGCGCCCCCACCGAACGCTGGGCTGGCCGGTGACTCCCGTCGTGTTCGTCGTCTTCTCCCTCTGGATGGCGTTCCACCTGATCCGCGAGGAGCCGCTGGTCTGCCTGGCCGGAGGAGGCACGACGGTCGGGACCGGCCTCGTCGCCTACCTCGCCTGGAGCCGACGCGCCGGGGGCGGCGGGACGCCAGCGCGCCGAGTTCCCGGCCCCTGACCCCGACGGGCCACGGACCTCCTCGCCGTCCAGCACGCTCCTTCGACGAGCGCCCGACGAAGCGCGCTCGTCGGTCCGGTTCGCTCGGGTTCCCGGTCCTCTTCCGGAACCGCGTCCGTAGGATCCGGCTCGCGCCGTCGCCGCGCATCCCGAGGCCGTCCTCCGACGGTCTCTCTCGTCGCCCCCGACCCCACCTGCCACCACTCCTCCATGGACGTCTTCGAGGCCATTCGTACCCGCCGCGCCGTCAAGCACTTCGACCCGGACCACCAGCTCACGGACGAGGAGGTGCAAGGCCTGCTCGACGCGGCCATGCAGTCCCCCACCTCGTTCAACATCCAGCACTGGCGCTTCGTCGTCCTGCGCGACCCCGAGCTGCGCAAGCAGGTGCGCGAGGTCGGCAACGACCAGGCGCAGATGACCGACGCCTCCCTGCTCGTGCTGATGACCGCGGACGTCGACGCCTGGAAGAAGGAGCCTTCCCGGTACTGGCGCAACGCTCCGGACGAGGTCGCCGAGCTCCTCGTCAACTGGATGGGTCCGTTCCACGAGGGCAAGCCCGAGCTGCAGCGCGACGAGGCCCAGCGCTCGATCGGCATGGCGATGCAGACGCTGATGCTGGCGGCCCGCGGCATGGGACTGGAGTCCTGTCCGATGATCGGCTTCGACCACGAGGCGGTCGCGAAGCTCGTGCACCTGCCCGCGGACCACTGCATGGGTCCGCTGGTCGCGATCGGCAAGGGCACCAAGGAGCCGTGGCCGAAGCCCGGCCAGCTCGCGCGCGACGAGGTCGTGATCACGGACCGCTTCCCGGGCTGAGCCTCTCGCCCGACCCGGAGAGCACCGCTCCGCGACCTGCGACGCCGGACGAGAGCGCGCAGGTCGCGAGCGGCTCCGGGGCGGCTCTCCGGGCCTCGGGGGCGCCCGCTCCAGGCCCGCGAGCCTCGCCACGCGCGTTCGTCCGTTCGCGTGGCCACGCCTGTCCCCGCGGGAGAGCACGTCCGCGGGCAGGTCCCGCTCGCTCCCGCTCGCGCCCACCGGGCTCCCGGGCGGGAACCGAGGACCCGTCCGCCTCGGTCGTCCGCGGACTCCCGGCCCGCTCGCACCTCGCGAGGGGTCCCGCCTCCGCGGGAATCACGCGGAGGCGGTCTCGGTAGTGCCCTGACCGGACCCGTGCCTGCGGGTTCGTGCCGCGAGAGGGAGCCTCGGAAACGGCCAGGACGCTCCGCCTGGCGCGCGCGGAGCTCCCGGCGGCACGCGGGTTGCGCTCTCCACGGCGCGGACCTCTCCCTCCCGAGAGTCCGGCGATGCCCATGGAACAACGAGCCTGGACAGGAGCACGCGATCGACGGACCGGGGCCCGAGCGCACCGGCTGAATCCGAGGCTCCGATCTCCTAGGAGAGTCGCGTGGCACCAGGCGGACCGCGCCCTCCGGCGCGACCGACCTGCGTGCACGGGTCTCGGCGGCCTCGCTCGCGCAGGGCCTCGCGACGGTCCGCGGTCTTCGTTCCGCGCGCGCGCCGTCCCGTGCCGCGCCCCCTCTTCCCCCCTCGCTGGTCCCCAAGCCCGAACGGATCGATGAAGCAACCCGTACGGATCCTGTCGCTCGCGGCAGCGATCGTTCTCCCCACCTCCCTCTCGGCACAGGAGCCGCGGGACGTTCCCGTGACGATCAAGGAGCTCGACGTCGAAGACGCGATGCGCGAGTTCCAGGTCTTCAAGGATCGCCTCGGTCGGTACCAGCAGGAGATCCAGTCCGGTCGCACGGTCGCCGTCGAGACCGCGCAGATCCTGGAGGAGCTGCGTTCCACCGCCACCGCCGAGAACGGCTACAACGACGGACCGATCCTCGAGTCGGTCGCGGCCTACATCGAGGGCGTGCTCGGCAAGCAGATCCAGCTGGTCGACTTCCTCGAGTCGCAGCGCTATCGGATCACCTACTACGCGAACAAGATGGCCTCCTCCGTGCGCGCGGAGGACCTGGCCGTGCTCTTCGGCACCGAGGACCAGAACCGTACGGCGATCACGCGCCACGTGGCCTCGGTCGACTCCGCACAGCGCGCGATCGCGGACTTCGTGGACGGACTCCCGCCAGGTGAGATCGACGCGGACACGTTCCGGCCGACGCGCACGATGCCGCGCGAGACCCGCCGGCGTCTCGACGTGCTCCTGTATCGCTACCAGGAGGAGCGCAACTCGCTCGAGCTCGCGAAGCGCCGCCTCGCGATGGTGCGAGCGGCGAACCGCAACACGGGCGGCACCGGAGGTCCCGAGCTCGACATCGACCCCGACCTGTTGATCGGGCAGATGTTCGGTGCGCTCGATCGCATCCGCCTGCAGATGAGCATCGACCTGATGTACCTGGAGCAGATGCTCGCGAACTACTCCCGCAGCTCGCGCACGCAGGAGATCCTGCAGGCCTTCCAGGCCCTCGTGCAGATGCAGGGAGACCTCGAGGGACCGACCGGAGAGCTCTCCAGCGTACTCGACTGGCTCCAGGACTCGAGCACGCGGCGCATCTCCATCAGCGCGGCCGAGCTCGAACGGCCGGGTCTGCAGTTCCCGCGCTACTCCGACCTCCTGCGGGAGGCGTACACCGGCGCTCGCGGAGGAGACCAATGAAGACCATGCATCGAATCCAAGGACTCGCTCTCGGGATCGCGACGCTCTGCGCGCTCCCCCTCTCCGCCCAGGAATCGCTGGAGAACGTCGGGGGGGTCCAGGACCCCTCCGCGACCGAGGACGCGGCCGCGAGCCCGTCCACCTCCGTCGAGGCGCTGCGCAACCGCGTCCGCAAGATGCGCATGGACCTCTTGCTCGGCGGGGAGAAGGTGCGCGCCGCCGAGGACGAGGCGTCCGACTTCTACGGTCGCAAGGTCAACCTCGTGGAGGAGCGGCTGGACACGATCAACGCCGACCTCACCGAGATGCGCGCGTCCTACGACCTCAAGCTGCAGAACGCGCTCTCCGCGGGTTCCCCCCAGGACCGCCGCGCGATCATGACCGAGGCCGCGGCCCTGCGCAGCGAGATCACGTCGCGCGAGCAGGAAGCGGCGGACCTCGACGGCAAGCGCGGCAAGCTCAACACGCTGATCGGCGCGATCGACCAGCGGGATCGCGACCGCCAGAAGCTGGCCACGCGCATGGAGACGTCCGACGCCCTCGACTTCGAGTTCGGCCTGCCGCTCGCGAGCGTCGGGCTCGCGCCGGAGGACGCGGCGGCTGCCGAGACCTCGCCCCTCGCGAACGCCGAGCTCGTGCGCGACCTCCTGGAGGTCGATCCGCGCGGTGGCCGTCAGGTGCTGTTCGAGATGGACCCGACCGGCTACTGGGAGCTGTTCCCGCTGCGCCCGCCGAAGCGAGGCGTCGTGGCCGCCTTCGGCTTCCCGCTCCCGGACCTCGAGACGAACCGCTGAGCGATGTTCGCGGAGTACTTCGAAGCCGGAGGCCCGGTGATGTACGTGGTCCTCGTCGCGTGGATCGTCGTGCTCGCCGGAGTCACCGATCGGCTGCTCTACGCGTTCGGACGTCTGTCCCGTCGTCCGGCGCGCCGGATCGAGGCGCTGCTCGCGGACGGCCGGGTCGAGGAGGCACGGCACGCGTTCGACGAGGAGCGCCGCCGCGGCGACCGCGGCCTGAGGCGCATCGACGCGGTCAGCCAGATCGCGACCAGCATCGGTCTCTTCGGCACGGTCCTGGGAATCGCGCGCTCGTTCTTCGCTCGCGAGGGCGACCTGGGACTCGCCGCTCCGGACGTGCTCTCGTCGGGCCTCGCGACCGCGCTCTTCACCACGCTCGCGGGGCTGGTCGTGTTCCTGTTCGGACAGGCCTTCCTGATCGCCTACGACGACTGGCGCGAGGCCTGTGAGCGGCGACTGGTCGCCCGGCTGGAGCGCGCGGCGTGAAGCTCGAGCGCAAGACCGTCGGCAGCCTGGTCCTGCGTGGACTCACGCCGCTCCTGGACACCCTGTTCCTCCTGCTCTTCGCGCTCCTGGCCGTCAGCGAGACGCGTGACGTCGCCGCCGTCGAGGAGGTTCGCATCCAGCTGCCGGCGGTCGAGGCCGGCAACGACGCGACCGAGGCCCCGGTGGAGCTGCTCTCGATCCTGGTCGACGCAGACTCGGTCGTGCGCCTCGCGGAGCCGGAGGGGGACGGCACGCGGATCGGCTCCTTCGAGGAGCTCGACGCCGCTCTCGCGCGTCGACTGGGCGCGCGACTGCCGGAGGACGTCGCGATCGACATCGTGGCCGACGAGGAAGCCCGCCACGGCGTGATGGTCGAGATCCTGCAGCACCTGCGCCTGCGCGGGTTCCTGCGCGTCCAGCTCCTCGCGACCGGTGCGGGCACCGGGAGCGCCTTCCGCGGAGACGAGCGATGATCGCCTGGCTTCGTCAGCTGGCGACGCTCACGGTCTCGGCCGTCGTCTCCTGGTGGCTCTTCCTCGGCTTCGAGCCGACGGCACCGCAGACCTTCGTGCCGGCCCCCGAGCCGCTGCCAGTCCACCTCACGCCGGTGCCGCTCGAGCCGACGCCCGCCGAGGTCGAGACGATGGACGACCCCGAGCCGAGCGAGCCGGAGCCGGTCGCGCAGGCGGCGCCGGCCCCGGAGGAGAGCCCCTCCGCGTCGGAGGCCGCCGAGGCCCCGGACGCGGTGCTTCCTCCGGAAGCGGCAGAGGACGAGCCGGCGGAGGACGCGCTCGTCGCGGCCAGCGACCCCACCGAGGAGGAGGCTCCCGAGGACGGCGCATCCGCGCCCGCGCCGCCGGAGCTCGGTTCCCCGGACGGCGAGGGCACCGCGGCCCAGGCGGCGGAGGCCCCGGCCCGTGCGGAGGACCCCGCGGTGCTCCCGGTCGAGGAGGCCATGACCGACGAGGCGCTGCTCGCGACCGCGAGCGCCGAGCTCGCGGGCGACGTGCGCCCGGGCTTCGCCACGGTGCTGCTCGCGTCCGCCGAGGAGCAGCTCGCCATCGCGCGCTTCTTCGGCGAGGAGCTCGTGCTCGTCCCCAGGAGCGCGCTGGGCGGAGATCCGGCGACGGCCCGCTACTTCCGGCTGGCGCTCGAAGGAACGCCCCAGGTCGCCGCCGTGCGCGGAACGAGCGTGCTGC
>CAZDYS010000189.1:0-7404 GCA_964509445.1 uncultured Planctomycetaceae bacterium | reverse complement strand
GTCCGCGGGCCTCGAGACCGTGGGCGACGTGGCGACGATCGCCGACCCAGGGCCGACTCCCGAGCGCCCAGCGCACGACCACCAGGCGCGCGAGGTCCAGCGCAGGGATCCACAGCGCCGCGAGCGCCACGGGCTCGAGCGCCAGGGTCAGGCCGAGGAAGTAGGCGCCGGCGTCTCCGAGGTAGGCGGTCGGCGTGGCGCCGCGCCGCCCGCGCGGCGCGTCGAGGTTGAACGGCAGGAACCCCAGCAGGCCGGCGAGCGCGAGCGGGTGGACGAACGCGACCCCCACGCAGGCGGTCGCTCCGAGCGCCCCGTCGGCGTTGTCGAACGTGTTGGCGACGTTGAGGGCCGCCCAGGCGCTCAGGAAGAGCACCAGCCCCGGGACGCCGCCCTCCAGCGCGCTGGTCGCGAGCAGCAGCGGGAAGAGCGCGAGCCCCTGCAGGAGGAACTTCGGCAGCGGAGCGATCGAACGCCGGTCGTCGATGGCGCCGAGCGCGACCACCAGGACCAGGGAGGCCACGAGACCGGCCGACACCTCCCCCACCGCGGGAGCCGACCCGGTCGAGGCGACCAGCCAGGCGACGAGCAGGGCGAACCCGCCCACCGCGGGCACCGCGCGCGCCTGGACCTTTCGCCGGCGTTCGGCCTCGGAGCGTGGACGGTCGAGCCAGCCGAACCGCCCGGCGAGCCGCGCGAGGACCGCCGTCGCGACGCCCGCCACGGCGACCACCAGCCAGAACCGCGGTTCGAGGAGCGCGCTCATCGGTCGCGATAGATGCCGCTCTGGGCCAGGTATTCCCGCAGAGCCGGCGGAACGCGCTCGTGGTCGGCTCCGGCCGCGAGGCGCGCGCGGAGCTCGGTCGAGGACACCTCCACGGGCGGCCGATCGAGCACGGCCTCGGCGAGCGCACGGCGCTCCGCCTCCGGCAGCGCCGCCAGCTCCTCGGGATCCGCCGGTGCGCCGGCGCGCGGCACCACGACCGGCGTCACCAGGGCCAAGATCTCCCGTGCGCGGTGCCAGCGCGGGAAGCCCGGCAGGTTGTCGGTCCCGAGCAAGAGGAAGAGCTCCACCTCCGGCAGCTCCGCGCGCAGCGCGTGCAGCGTGTCGATCGTGTAGCTCGGGCCCTCGCGCGCGAACTCCACCGTCCAGATCGAGCAGGCCGGCTCGTCGGCCAGGAGCAGCTCGAGCATGTGCGCCCGCTGGGCGTCCGCGGCGAGCACGCGGTCGGGCTTGTGCGGCGGGCGCGCCGCGGGGACCCACAGGACGTGGTCCAGCCCGCGCTCCTCGCGCGCCGCCCGGGCGACGAACAGGTGTCCCTCGTGGGGCGGATCGAAGGACCCGCCGAAGACGCCCAGGCGCCGCGCGCCGCGCGCCTCGTCCCCGAGGCGGGGGGAGGCCCGCCTCATGCGGAGCTCGTCAGGCGCTCCCCGAGGTGCGCGGCGAGCGCCGCCCGCGCGACCTCCTGCTGCTCCTTCGCGGCGAGGTCCTTGACCTGCACGACGCCCCGCTCGAGCTCGTCCTCGCCGAGCAGGAGCGCGAAGCGATGGCCTCCGCCGCCGGCCGCCTTCATCTGCGACTTCACGCTCTTCTTCTCGACGTCGTAGAGCACGGAGACCCCGGCGGCGCGCAGCTCCTCGGCGAGGCGGAACACCTCGCCCTCGAGACCCTCGCCCGCCGCGACCAGGTAGCAGTCCGTCGCCGGAGCCGGATCGTCGGAGCTGGCGAGGCCGAGCTTCTTGAGAACCACGAGGGTCGGCGAGAAGCCGATCGCGAAGCCCACGGCCCCGAGGTCCGGCCCTCCGACGTCGCGGACCAGGTGGTCGTAGCGCCCGCCGCCGCACAGCGCACTGCGCGCACCGAGCGCGCTCGAGTGCAGCTCGAACACCGTGCGCGTGTAGTAGTCGAGTCCGCGCACGAGCCCGCTGTCGACCACCACCTTGCGACCGAGCCCGTCGAGCAGTCCGCGCACCGTCTCGAAGTGCTCGAGGTTCTCGGGGCTGAGGAACGAGAGGATCGCCGGCGCGCCCTCGTGGAGCGCCTGGCAGCTCGGGTTCTTGCAGTCGAGGACGCGCAGCACGTTGCGTTCGAAGCGCTTCTGGCACAGCTCGCAGTGCTGGTCGATCGTCGGGGCGAGGAACGCGCGGACCGCGTCGCGATAGCGGTCCCGGTCGTCGCCGTCTCCCATCGAGTTCAGGCGGACCTCGAGACCCTCGATGCCCAGCGCCTCGAAGAAGAGCGCCGCGAGGTGGATCACCTCTGCGTCGAGCCGCGGGTCCATGCTGCCCAGGGCCTCGACGTCGAACTGCGTGAACATCCGCTCGCGTCCTTCCTGGGGACGCTCGTAGCGGAACATCGGGCCGATGTGGAAGAGCCGCTGGATCGGCCGCGTCTTCGGGAAGCCGGCCTCGACGTAGGCGCGCACGATCCCGGCGGTCCCCTCGGGACGCAGCGAGAAGTGGTTGTCGCCGCGCTCGAAGGAGAACATCTCCTTCTCGACGATGTCCGTGACCTCGCCCACGGAGCGCTTGAACAGCGCGGTCTCCTCCAGGAGCGCCGGCCGGATCTCGCGGAAGCCACGGGCCGTCGCCAGGTCGCGGGCGATCCCCTCGAGGCGACTCCAGAGGCGCACCTCGTCGGGCAAGAGGTCTCGGATGCCCTTGGGGGCGCGGTAGCGGAGCTGGTTCTTCGACAAAGCGGGCGGGGGCTCGGGGTGGCTCCCTAGCAGAACGGCCCGAGGGCCGCCGTGCAATCGCGCGGCGGCCCTCAAGCGGCGGCCCGGCGCCTCTCGATAGCAACAACGGTCGAGTCCGCCCGCGGATCCGCCCGCCCCCCGCCATGCTGCGCCTCCTCCTGCCGCTCGCCCTGACGCTTCCGCTCCACCCCGGGCCCGGTCTCCCGGGCTCCGAGGACCCGGTCGGTTCCGCCGAGCCCGTGCGCATCGGCGCGCTCTACCCGACGGTCGGGACCACGGCCGTCGAGGGACGCGACCAGTGGCGCGGCGCCCAGCTCGCGGTCCGCGCACTCAACCGCGAGGGCGGGGTCCTCGGGAGACGCCTGGAGCTGGTCGGCCGCAACTCGGTCGGACGGGGTGCCGACGTTCGCGATCAGGTCGACGCGCTGGTCGAGGGCGAGGGCTGCCGGATGGTCTTCGGCGGAACCGCCACGAAGACCGCGATGGCCGCCGGCGAGGCCTGCGCGGAGTTCGGCGTGCCGTTCTTCGGCACGCAGGTCTACGGCGACTACTTCACGGTCGAGGCGGAGCACCGCTTCGCGTTCCGCGAGTGCAACGACGCGACCTCCGCCGCCCGCGCGCTGGCCGGGACCCTGGCCGAGCTCGCGCCCCGCGGCGAGCACTTCTTCGTCACCGCGGACACGGCCTGGGGGCACGCGACCGAATCGGCCCTGCGCCGCGCCACCGGGACGACCGACCTGAACCGCCACCGCGGGCTCCTGATCGACTTCCCGGACTCCACCGAGAGCCAGTTCCGGCGCGCCTTCGCGTTCACCCAGATGGTGGATCCGGACGTCCTGGTCCTGGTCCTGTTCGGGCGCGACCTGGTCGAGGCCCTGGAGCAGGTCACCTCCCTGGGGATGAAGGAGGACCTCGTGGTCGTCGTCCCGCAGCTCACGCTGGGCATGGCGGAGGCCTGCGGACCGGAGGCCATGGAGGGCGTCCTCGGCGTGGTCCCGTGGTGCTGGCGCGTGCCCTACGCGAAGGACCACCCGAAGGGCCGGCGCTTCGTGGAGGAGTTCGCGGACGCCTTCGAGCGCTATCCGAGCAGCGCCGCGGCCTCGGCCTACACGGTCGTCCGCCAGTGGGCCGCCGCGGTCCAGCGGGCCGGGACCTTCGAAGGCACCGCGATCGTCGAGGCCCTGGAGCAGCACACCTTCCGGGAGCTCAAGGACCCGGTCACCTGGCGTCGGTTCGACCACCAGGCGGTCCAGTCGCTGTTCGTGGTGCGCGGACGCGCCCCCCGGGCCGTGCGCGCGGACCGGTTCCAGCTCGACGTCTTCGAGGTGTTGGACCAGGTCCCTGGACCGGAGCTCTTCCGGAGCCAGCAGGACTGGCAGGTCGAGCGCCAGGAGCTCGGGCTCCCGCCCAGCCTCGGACCGCTGGAGGGCCCGCTGACGGGCCGCGCCGGCTCCGGCCGACGGCTCGGGCCGCTCCGCCGGTAACCGGGGAGCCTCCGCGGGGATAGGGGGAGTCGTGAGCGCGGCCCCCGGTCCGCGACGCGCTCGCCGGAGCCCGCTCGGGCGAGTTGACCCCCCTCGGCCCCGGCTCTAGACTTTGCGCCCTCCGCCGCCCGCCGGCGCCCCTGCAACTCCATCCCCATGAATCACTTCCGCAAAGCGCTCGCCGCCAGCCTCGTGCTCGGCGGACTCCTCTCCGGCTGCCGCACGACCGCTGGAGACCCCTCGAGCCACTGGAACGTCGATTCGGTCGACAACCGGATCGTCAAGCACTTCACCGGGTACCGCGGCGCCGTCGACGGGTCCTACCTGGAGTTCCAGCTCCAGAAGAAGAACGACCTCAACAAGACGCTGCGTCGGCACTTCCTGAACAACAACCCGGACAACCCGTTCCAGACGCCGGACCCGAGCGCCAACGCTCCGCGGCGCAACTACGGGCCGCTCCCGAACCCCGCCCAGTGGTTCCACCTCGAGTCGATCCTGCTCGGTGGCGTCCTCGGTGGCTGGGGCTCGGCCGCGCTGCTTCCGCTCGATTCGCTGCTCGCGCTGACGTCTCCGGGCGGCCTGGGCGAGTTCGGTCGCACGTTCATCGGCGACTGGGGTTCGGTCACGGCCTCGCCGCCGAGCCCGAGCACCTTCGAGGTCAAGAACCGCTA
Source organism: uncultured Planctomycetaceae bacterium (assembly GCA_964509445.1). Lineage (GTDB taxonomy): Bacteria > Planctomycetota > UBA1135 > UBA1135 > CAZDYS01. Next base: position 2,556 of record CAZDYS010000189.1, on the reverse strand, counting down.
GGCTTCGCGACCGAAGGCATCCTTCACGACCCCGGAGGCGTTCGCGCTTTCGGGGTCGATCCATAGGATCTCCGCGAACTTGCGGAACCACGTGCGCTGGCGGCGCGCGAACTGGCGCGTCCGCAGGGTGATGCGCTCCTCCGTCTCCGCGCGCGTCGCGCGGCCGTCCGCCAGCTCCAGGACCTCCGCGTAGCCGAGCGCCTTGGCCGCGGTCGGACCGAAGCCGGTAGTCTCGCGAACGCGCCGCGCCTCCTCGACCCAGCCTCCGTCCAGCATCGCGCGCGTGCGCGCCGCGACGCGTCGGGTGAGCGCCGGCTCGTCACAGGCGACGCCGACGAGACGAGCCGGCCGCGTGCTCGCGCGCGCCTCGCCCCACCCCCACTCGGCCTGGTGCGCGGACAGAGGCCGGCCGGTCTGCTCGAAGACCTCGAGCGCGCGCCGCACGCGCTTCGCGTCGTTCGGGTGGATCCGCTGCGCGGCGACCGGGTCGACCGCGCGGAGCTCGTCGTGGAGCGCCTGGGCTCCGATCCTCTGCGCGCGCTCCTCGATGCGTGCGCGCAGCGCGAGGTCCGCCGGTGGACCGTCGAAGAGCCCCGAGAGGATCGCCTTGAGGTAGAAGCCCGTGCCGCCGACGACCAGCGGGCGACGCCCCCGCGCGCGAACGGCGGCCTCCGCCGTACGAAAGTCGGCCAGGTAGCGCTGCACGTCGTAGCGCTCCTCGGGCCCGACGAGGTCGATCAGGTGGTGCGGGACCGCGTCGCGCTCGGCAGGGCTGGGCTTGGCGGTCCCGACGTCGAGGCCACGGTAGACCAGCATCGAGTCCATCGAGAGGATCTCGGCCTCCAGCTCCTCCGCGAGAGCCAGCGAGAGCGCGGTCTTGCCGGCTGCCGTGACGCCCACCAGCACGTCGATGCGTTCGGAGCTCGTCATGCTCGCGGAGTGTAGCTGGCGAGCGGCCTGGCAGCGGCTTAGTCTCCAAGAGGTCGCGCGCGACGCCGCTCCCCCCGAGGCGTTCGTCGGCGACTCCACGATCCGCCATGAAGACGTCTCTTCTCCTCGTGCTCCTCGCGAGCTCCGCCCACGCCGCCCCGGCCCAGGACCCGGTTCGAGATCCGGCCGTCGACCAGGCCGCGCCGACGCCGCAGCCGGCCGGCACGCCGGAGGCGCTGGAGACCTGGGCCCGCCTCGAGAGCGCGAGCACCGGCGGCGTCCGCCAGGACCCGATCACCGCCTTCCGCCTGCGCGCGGAGCTGCGCCTGCGCGAGGGCGTGCAGAGCAACGACCTGGACTCCTTCGAGGTCAGCTACCTCGCGCCGGACTGCATCCGCTTCCTGCTCGACCGGAGCTCCGAGACCGGACGCTTCGGCCGCAAGGCGCGCGAGCACTGGGTGCGCACGAAGGAGGGCGTGACGACGCTCGCGGGGCGCGACTACGCGCCGGACCGCAAGCAGATCCAGGAGATGCACGCGATCGCGCGCAACTTCGTGGCGCTGTCGAGCCCGGCCCTCTTGCGCGTCGAGAAGCTCGAGCTGCTCCCGGCTCCGCCGGCGGACCTCAGCGAGGTGCTGCAGCGCGGGGCCGACCGCATGCCGTGGCTGCGCGTCACGAGCCCCGACTTCGCGCTGTTCACCGACCAGGTCTCGCTCCAGGGCGGGACTCCGGAGACCGCCCCGCGCTTCGTGGTGGACATCGGCCTGCACCGCCGCGGCAAGGCCGAGGACCTGCCGCGCTACGCGATCATCCGCGAGCTCCCGAGCGAAGGGAGGGTTCCCGGGCGGCCGATGCTGATCCAGCTCGACCGCTACGAGGAGACCAGCGGGTTCCGGATCCCCAAGCGCATCCTGGTGCACGCCCTCGGCCGCGGGGTCGACGCGCGGTTCGCCGACACGCCCAGTCAGGAAGTCGACGTGCTCGAAGCCGATCTCCGCGCGCCGCTGACCGTGGACGACTTCAAGCCCGAGGGCTGAGCCCGCCGCGTCCTCGTTCCGCGAACCGCCGCCTCAGCGCCGGTGGAACGCCTTCTCGAGATCGGCCAGCGTGAACTTCACCCGCGTCGGCCGTCCGTGCGGACAGGTCTGGGCACCGCCCACCGCGACGGCCCGCTCGAGCAGCGCGTGGACGTCCTCGTCGCTCAGCGCGTCCCCGGCCATGACCGAGCCGCGGCAGGCCATCGAGTGCAGCACCTCTTCCAGGAGCTCCCCCGCCGGCGGCACCTTGCCGAGCCGCTCCAGCATCGAGGTCAGGTCGCGCACGAAGATCTCCGGATCGAGCCGGCGCAGGAGCGCGGGCACACCGTGCAGCGCGACGGTCGTCGGACCGAAGGCCTCGAGCTCGACGCCGATCCCGCGCAGCGCGTCGAGGTGTCGGGCGAGCAGGCTGGCATCCGTGCGCGAGACCTCGACGAGCTCGGGGACCAGGAGGCGCTGGACCTCGACTCCTCCGTCCGCGAGCTGAGCCTTGAGCTCCTCGAAGGTGACCCGCTCGTGCAGCGCGTGCTGGTCGACGATCTCGAAGCCGTCCGGGAGCTCGCGCAGCACGTAGGTGCTCGCGACCTTC
>CAZDYS010000188.1:0-7410 GCA_964509445.1 uncultured Planctomycetaceae bacterium | reverse complement strand
ATCACCTCGCCGCCCCTGGTGTCGCCCTGCCCCTACGGCATCGACATGGCGACCAAGACCGAGTTCATCGCCACCGGCAACGATCCGACCGAGGTCGCGAACCAGCTGGAGGTCGACTACCTCGCCTACCTGGACCGCGAGGCCATGAACGAGGCCGGACGGACCGGCAACTCGGACGTCCAGGAGTTCTGCAACGCCTGCTTCAACGGCGACTACCCGACCGGCGACATCACGCCGGAGGTGCTCGAGACGATCGGCGGCGAGCGCGTGCAGAACCGGCAGAAGAAGCTGCCGTTCTAGGCGCGGATCAACCGTCCGCGGCGGAGCGTGCGGCCGAGCGCGCCTGGGCGCGCAGCTTCTCCAGCTCCTGCCTCCACGCGGAGTCCACACCGACCTGCTGTCGCAGGAGCTCGAGCGACTCGGCGAACAGCTCCTCGGCGAGCTCGAACTCCTCCAGGCCCAGCATCAACAGGCCCTCGGTCTTGAGCGTCATCGCGCGGTCGAGGGGGCTGCGGTTGAAGGACCGCGACTGCTCGATCAGCGGGACCGCCTCGTCGTAGAGGCCGACCTCGATGTACGCAGAGGCCGCGCGCTCGAGGAAGGGCTTGAGAGCCGGCGAGGTCTCCGCGTAGGCGCGACGAGCGATGACGAGCGACTCCTCCAGGAGCTCGATCGCCCGCTCGTGTTCCCCCGCGCGCAGAACCAGGATGCCGTAGCTCGACACCGAGGACGCGAGGTGGGGATGGTCGTCGGGGAACGCGCGCCGCGCGTGGAAGAGGCTCTTCTCGTAGGCCTCGCGCGCCTGCAGGGGCTGGTTCTTGAGCTCGTACAGCTCCCCCAGCCCGCCGTGGCCGTAGGTCAGGACCTGGTCGTCCTCGGGCGAGTACTCGTTCTGCAGCTCGACGGCCGCGAGCATGTGCTCCTCCGCGTCCGCGACGTTGCCCTGATAGATGTAGATGCGCCCGAGGTTGAAGTGGGTGGCTGCGATCGAGCGCATCTGGTCGTCGCTCGGGTTCTCGGCTGCGAGGGCGTACTCCAGGGCCTCCTCGTAGTACCGCGTCGCCGTCGGGAGGTCGCCCCTGCGCTTGTAGAGCAGACCCATGCTGTTCGCCGCGAAGGAGAGCTCGGCCGGGCTGATGTCCTCGGTGGCCTTCCGGAACTCGTAGCCCTGCAGCAGGATCTCCTCTGCGCGATCGAACTCGCCGAGCTCACGAATCGTCGAGCCGAGCGCCATCAGCGTGACGCCGGCGACTCGCGGCTGATCGGAGTACTTGTCGAGCGTGAAGTTCACGCCGCGGTCGAGCACGTCCGAGAAACGAGCGTCCATGCCCCCGTAGCGCGGGTCGCTCGTCGTCAGCATGTGGTTGAAGATGTCGTTCTGGCCCTGCACGTCGTCGAGCAGGTCGAGAGCGCGCTGTTCGGCGGCGCGGACCTCGTCGACCAGCTCCAGCGCCTCGTTCTTCGCGACGCGCAGCTCCCCGACGAGACCGAGCGCTTCCTGCTCCGCGTCCTGGGCGCGAAGCGTCAGCCGCCAGGTCACGATCAGCCCGAGGACGAGCAGCACGAGCACGGTGCACGCGCTCCAGGCGAGCGTCCGGTGACGCTCGTAGAACTTGCCGAGTCGATAGGCCGCGCTGGGCGGGCCGGCGAGCACGGGGCGATCCTCGAGGAACGCCTCGATGTCGTTGGCGAGCTCGGAGGCGGACGCGTAGCGATGCTCCCGGTCCGGCTCGAGGGCGCGCATCACGATCCAGTCGAGCTCTCCCTTGAGGACGCGGTGCAGCTTGCGGGCAGCCGTTCCACGTCGAGCGGCGAGCTCGGATTCCAGATCTCCACTGGACGCGTAGCGCGAGCTGGGCGTGACCATCGTGGTGTTGTCGGAACCCTCGCCGGAAGGCGTCGCGAGGTGACCGAGCTCGTGATCGAAGGGCAGCTTGCCCGTCAGGAGCTCGTAGAGCAGGACGCCGAGGGAGTAGACGTCGGAGCGGGTGTCCACGTCCCCATATCGCGGATCGGCCTGCTCCGGACTCATGTAGGCCGGCGTGCCGACGACGCGGCCGGTCAGCGTCGCTCCTCCGCGCAGGTCCGGGTCCAGTGCGCGGGCGAGGCCGAAGTCGATCACCTTCGGAACCAGCGCCTCGTCGACCCAGGTGACCTGGACGTTGCTGGGCTTGATGTCGCGGTGGAGGATCCCGCGCTGGTGGGCGTGCTGGATCGCGCGCGCGACCTTGACGAACACGCGCAGCCGTTCGGAGACGGCGAGGTTGTGCTGATCGCAGGCCGAGAGCACGTCGGAACCGTCGACGTACTCCATCGCGAAGAAGGGCCGTCCCGCGTCGCTGGTCCCTGCGTCCAGCACGCGCGCGATGTTCGGGTGCTCCATGCGTTCGAGCGCTTCCCGTTCTCGCTCGAATCCCCGCACGATGCGCTCGGAGTCCATGCCGAGCTTGATGAGCTTCACCGCGACCTGCCGCTTGACGGGTTCGTCCTGCTGGCAGAGATAGACCGAGCCCATCCCGCCCTCGCCGAGTAGCCGCTCGACGCGATACGGGCCGATCCTCTCCGGCTTCGCGTCCTTCGAAGAACGCGCGCCTTCGGCGACCTCGTCCACGAGCGCTCGTCCCTTGCGTAGCGCACCTTCGTCGAACGCGTCCTGTACGCTCGAGTCGTCGTGTCGAAGCAGCTCCTCGACCGCAGCTCGGAGCTCGTCGTCGTCCCCGCAGGCTTCGTCGAGGAAGCTCGGGCGTTCGTCGGGACGCAGCTCGATCAGCTTCTGAAAGAGCTCGGAGACGAGAGCGTAGCGGTCCGCGTTCATGCCTTCTCTTCCTCGATGCGGGCGCGGAGGAAGGCCCGGGCGGTGCGCCATTCGGCGACGACCGTCCGCGTCGAGACGTCCAGGATCTCGGCGACCTCCGCGACCTCCAGCCCGGCCAGGAAACGCAGCTCGACGATCTTCGCCTGGCGGGCAGAGACGTCCGCGAGCTTGGTCATCGCCTCGTCGAGCGCGACCAGGTCGAGCTCGTCGCCGTGCTCTCCCGGATCGACCCCCGCGAGCGAGACCCGCTGCCACGCGCCGCCGTGCTTGTCGGCAGCGCGACGTCGAGCGTGGTCCGTGAGCATCTGTCGCATCGCCTTCGCGGCGACGACATAGAAGTGCGAGCGGTCGTTCAGCGAGCCCGCGTGTCCGACGAGCTTGAGGTAGGCGTCGTGCACGATCGCGGTCGGCTGCAGCGAGTGCTCGTTGCGGCGTTCGCGAAAGGCCTTGGCCGCGATGGCGTGGAGCTCGTCGTAGACCAGCGGGAGCAGCTGGCTGACGGCCGTTCCGTCACCGCGCTCGACGTCACGAAGGAGCCGTGTCACGTCGCCCTCGCCGAGGCTCGGGTGCGTCTCGTTGTCTCCTGCGTCGGCCATCCGGGGAACCAGCCTAGCGCGAGGGCCACGGCGGTGTTGGAGAGGAGCATCAGATCGCCTCGGGGAAGGAAGAGACCGAGCCGTGCGCGAGGAATCGCACACGGCTCGAAGATCGGAGGGAGCGACGGGACCCAGGTGGTCGCGTCCGCTCCCTCGGCCGCGGCTACTCTGCGTCGCCGCGCAGGCCGATCGCCATGCTCTTCGGCTTGCCGTAGCCCTGGGGGTACAGGTAGCGACCGCGCTCTTCCCCCGTCTTCTCGACCACGTCGCGGTAGGGGTTGTCGCGGAACCAGGGATCGTTGCGAACGCCCGTCACCTGCCAGGAGACCTCGAGACCGGGCGTCCCGCCCTTGATCAGGAAGCGACCGTTCTCGACCTCTTTCCCGACGTAGACCTGGGCGTAGCCGCCGATGCAGGTGAGCTGGTAACGCACGTCGATGTTGATCGCCTCGAAGTAGTCGGGGAGCTCGACCCAGGCGCTGCCGTCGCTTCCGAGCGTCGCGCGTCCGTCGTACACATTCTTCGCCTCGTTGCTCTCGACGCAGGAGTGCATCAGGTACTTGCCGGCCGGATCGAGCGGGTGATCCATGCGGAAGTTCTTGGAGCCGTTCGAGACGGAGAAGTCGCCGCGGACCCTCACCGCGTTCGGGTTCTGATCCACAAGCAGGACTGGAGACGCCGCCGCCGTTTCGACCCGCAGAATCCGATCGTCCGAGTGCCGGATGTTCACACCCACGTCGTTGTAGATGAATGCCTCACCGAGCCCCATGCGGTTCACGCCGCTCATCCTGATGTTGGGTACTGTCATCGTGTCGTCGGACCAGATCTCCAGGGGGGAGGCGTCCTTCCCGTAGAGGTGCTCGATCTGCTGCAGCTGTCCGCCGCGGACCCGCACGTTTCCGTCCACGTCGAGTGCTTCCACCGGGTTGTTGAGCCCGATCCCAACGCGTGCGTCCGCCGAACTGGCCCCGACGGTCAGGTAGCCACCATCCCGCTGCAACCTCAGCTCCCCGGCGACGCCGTTGTCCCGGGCCATCAACTCGTTGCCGTCCAGCACCAGGTTCTCGTCCGTCGACGGACCGACGATGAGGATACCCCCGTCGGTCAGGGTCGCATCCGAGATGGCGTTGACGTGCAGCGGCGCATCGGGGGTCTCCGTCCCGATACCGACACGGCCGTCCTGTCCTTCGATGTGCAGCCGCGAGACTTCGCCTCCGGAGTTGCCGGAGTAGAAGTTGATGTCCGGTTCCGCGACGTTTCCTCCCACCGCGATGCGCGTGGCCTGGTTGCTATCCGAGCCCTTGGTCGTGATCTCGAGGGAGGCGGGGCCACCGATCTCGTTCTGCGTCAGCCCTGCTTGGTGGCTCGCACCGTTGGCCTTCAGTGCGATCGGGGTCTTCGGCGACTCCAGACCGACGCCGAGGTAGCCCGTGTCTCCGTTGATCGTCACGGTGGGCGTCTCCGAGCCTTGGCCTCCCTTGAGGAAGCTGATGTTGGGAGTCCCGTTGCCGCCTCCGACGAGGATGCGCGAGGCCATGTCGCCGCTCCCGTCCTCGGTCACGATCTCGAAGGAACTCGTGCCGCCCGCTTGGTTCTGGGTGATCCCGACCTGGGCATTCGCGCCGTTCACCTGGAGCGTCAGGGGTGCCTTGGGGCTGGAAGCACCGATCCCGAGGAGCGGGCTGTTCGTGCTCTCCCCGACCGTGAGCGCACCACCGTTGCGCTGGAGCTTGAGCGTCGAGGTCGCGCCGTTGTCGCGCGCGACGATCTCGTTGTTGTCCAAGGCCAGGTTCCGTTGATTGGTCTTGCCGACGATCAGCACGCCGCCCGAGGTCGCATCGGCGTCGTTCACACTGTTGATGTGCAGCGGTGCCTGGGGGTTGCTCGTGGACACGCCGACCCAGCCGTCCTCGCCACGGATCGTCATGCTCGGCAGCTCGGCGCCTCGGTGGCCGTTGAGGAACTGCAGGTCCGGCCTGTCGACGCCGCCCTCCATCAGGATGCGCGTCGCTTGCAGACCGAACCGGTCGGCAGTCGTGAGCTCCAGGGAGCTCGAGGTGCCGAGCTGGTTCTGCGTCAGGCCGGCTTCGTTCGTCGCGCCGTTGACGGACAGGGACAGCGGGCTGTCCGGCGTCGTCGTTCCGATGCCGACGTTGCCGGTCGCGGCGACGTTGAGCTCCGCGCTCAGCGGGAACAGCCTCCCGAGGGCGGGAACGGAGCTCGCCAGGAGCTCGCCGTTCGTCGCGCCCTGATCGACGAGGGCGCGCGAGAGCGGAGTCACCGCGCTTCCTCCCGAGGCCGGGGTGGGGGGCCGCAGAGCGTTCGTCCCGCCCGCGCTCGAGGGCGCGGAGACCGTCGTGGTCTGCGCGAGGGTCGAGGAGACGATCGTGGTCGATCCGCCGCGCGTCGGAGCGGAGACGGCGCCGTTCGCGGCAGGGGAGGTCGCGTCCGTTTCGGCAGCGCTCTGGGGGCCCGGGGCCGCTCCCGGAAGCAACCCGGCACGCTCCGGCGTGGACGCGGCGTCGCGCTCGAATCCGCCGGTCTCGTTCGCCCAGAACAGGACGTCGCCGGCGCGGTTGTGCAGCAGGAGGTCGTCGCGCCCGTCGCCGTCCAGGTCTTCGCGCTCGGCGGACAGGCCGTCCCCGGCATCGGCGAGCTCCGGGAACGCGTTCGTTCCCTGGAAGGCTCCGGTTCCATCGCCCAGCAGCACACCGTTCGCCTCGGGGGAGATGAGGTAGAGGTCGAGAGCCCCGTCGCCGTCGAGGTCGGTGACGAGGACGTCCGTGACCGTGACCTTCGGCAGGACCTGGGGAACCGTCTCGAACGCGCGGCCGCGAACGTGCAGCTCGACGCGCAGGCTGCCGTCGCTGCCGAACACGAGGCGATCGCGTCGACCGTTCCCGGTCACGTCGATCAAGCGGGAGCTGGACGCGTCGGAACGCGAGCCAGTGCTCGGGGACGAGAGGCTCTGTGCCGACGTCGGCAGGCCGGCGAGCAGCGAGAGGACGAGCGGGAGGGTGGTGGGGCGGATCTTCATGGTTCTTCTCGTGGAGAGAGGGGACGAAGCCAGCCCCCCGTGGGCCGCCTTCACCCGCCCCACGAAGACCCGCGGTGCCAGAGGAAGAGAATCGTCGAGAATCCGCTGCTCGTGGCTCTTCGTCCCCCGCGCGCCGCTCGCCCTGGCGAGCCGAGGAGCCCGTGCGCGGCGGACCGGTCGTCAGGGGCCTCGTTCCCCGCGTGCCTCCCCGGGGCCTTCCGCCGCCGGGGCTCCGAAGGGCTCCGGAGCGCGTCCCGGGAGGGGGGTGGTGCGCCCGAGAGGATTCGAACCTCTGACCTTCTGCTCCGGAGGCAGACGCTCTATCCAGCTGAGCTACGGGCGCCCTGGGGGGCCTTCGGCGGGTGCCGCGGCCATTCCCGGCGGGGGGCGGTAGTATTGGGACCGGCGCCCCGGTGTCAAACGGTTCCCCACCGGACCTGGCGGTTCGCGGCTCCCGGACCCGGTTTTTCCGTACCTTGACGGGTCGGGGAGGCTAGTCCACGATGGAAGGCCGCCCCTTCCCCCTCCGCGACCCAGGCCCCGACCCCTAGCTGGATTGGCCATGAATCACCCGACCGTCCCCGCACGACCGAGCCGCGCCGGGCTCGCGGTGCGCGCAGGACTCCCGGCTCTCTGTCTGGCGGTGGTTGTGGGGAAGTTGGTCCCCGACACGGAGCAGCCGCAGGTGCTGGGCAATCATGCCGAGCTCGTCGCTGATGGCCACGCCGATCCGTTCTGTTCCGTGGTCGAGTCCGAGGACACGCATGGGTTCCGAGTCTTGTTAGGGTTAGAGAGATTTAAAGACCGCAGCGGCGGTATCGATGGTTTTTTGGATGTCCGCTTCGGTGTGTGCCGTGGACAAGAAACCGGCTTCGAATTGAGACGGGGCCAAGTAAACACCGCGTTCCAGCATAGCGTGGAAGAACTTGGCAAAACGATCGCGGTCGCTGGCCATAGCATCA
>CAZDYS010000187.1:0-7413 GCA_964509445.1 uncultured Planctomycetaceae bacterium | reverse complement strand
ATCGACCGCTCCGACAAGGAGGTCGGCGCGCGCGTCAGCGTGACCGACGACCAGGGCAACGAGGTCACCGGCATGTTCGCGATGACGGAGCTGATGGACCTGTTCCAGCGCGGCTTCGCGAACAAGCAGCAGCGCGTGGGGCCGCTGCCTCCGGGCAGCTACAAGGTCCGCGCGGTGCTCGACGACGGGCGGAGCGCGACCAAGAGCGTGACGCTGTCCGGACAGCCCGAGCGTTCGCTGAAGATCCGCGTCCGCTGAGGTCGGGCAGGACTCGAGAGGGACGCGCTGGGCTCGGCTCGCGCGTCCCCCCTTCGTTGTCCGGGTGGGTCCGCGGGGTCGAGCGAGACTCCCGTGAGCCCCGGGGTTGACGCTCCGCGACGGGTGCGGATCGTGAGGGTATGAAGCTCCTTCGAACCCGGCGATCCCCTCGCCTCCTCCTCGCGGGACTCGCTGTCAGCGCGGTCCTCGTCGCTCCGTCCCTGGCCCAGTCCACGCGAACCGTCGACGACGGCGCGTCGACGTTCTCCGACGAGCTGCAGGGGCTCGACGGCTGGCTCCAGGGTCTGGTCGAGGACGGAGAGGTGGTCGCCGCCGCGGCACTCGTGGGGGTCGGCGAGGACGTGTCCTACCGAGGCGTCGCGGGACACCTCGAGCGCGGGGGAGCCGAGCTCCCCGCGGACGCGATCTTCCGGATCTACTCGATGACCAAGCCGATCACGTCGGTGGCCGCGATGATCCTCGTCGAGGAGGGGCGCCTCGCGCTCGACGACCCGGTCGCCAAGTATCTCCCGGCGTTCGAGGAGCTGGAGGTCGCGCACTTCGAGGGTCGACCGAGCTGGGAGACGCTCGAGCTCCTGCCCGCCGAGAACGTGATGACGGTGCGGCATCTGCTGAACCACACCTCGGGGCTGATCTACGGCATCTTTGCGAGAGGACCCCTCGCGGAGATGTACGCGGAGGCGCAGGTCTGGGATCCCGAGAACGACCTCCTGGAGTTCGCCGAGCGCGTCGCCTCGCTTCCGCTCGTCGCCGAGCCCGGAACGAAGCACACCTACTCCGTCAGTACGGACATCCTCGGCGCCGTGATCCAGGTCGCCGCGGACATGCCGCTGGAGGCGTTCCTCGCGAAGCGCGTCTTCGAGCCGCTTGGCATGGTGGACACCGGCTTCCACGTTCCCGAGGCCAAGCACGCGCGCTTCTGTCACCTGTACTACCAGGCGGGCGGCCAGGCGGGGCGCAAGGACGAGGACGGCCGCGCCGCGTACCTCTCCGCGCCACGGATGCCGTCGGGGGGTGGGGGACTCGTGTCCACCGTGGCCGACTACGCCCGCTTCTGCCGCCTGCTCGCAAACGAGGGAGCGCTCGGCGAGGTGCGCCTGCTTCGCGAAGAGACCTTCCGCACGATGACCCAGGCGCCGGCGGAGGGCGACCCGGCCGCCGTGGCCTACCCGCCGGGCCTGGGATTCGGGCTGGGCTTCCTCGTCGTCGCGGACGGCTCGCGCGTCGGCGCGCCGCTCGCGACCGGACAGATCTCCTGGGGCGGGATGGCGTCCACGGACTTCTTCGTGAACCCCGGCAAGGACCTCTACGGCATCTTCATGACGCAGATCCTGCCGACGAACGGCGGCTACGGGATCGCGCTGCAGCGCCAGGTCTACGGCGCCTGGACGGGCGAGTAAGCATGGGCTCGACGGATCCCCGACGTGGGGCGGGCTCGGCCAGGGCGGTGTTCGTCACGCTCCTCGTGGCGTCGACCGCCTGCTCCGCTGCTCCAACCCAGCCCGCAACGTCCTCACCCTCGCGAGAGCCGTTCTTCGAGGTCCTGCTCGCGGAGCAGGTCGAGTGGGGTCCACTCAACCCGGCTCGCGGAGACGCGAGTCCGCTGGCGGGGACGCTCTGGGGCGACCGCGGCAGGAACGTGCCCACGGGCTTCCTCTTCCGTCCGGTCGACGGCTTCGCCTCCCCGCCGCACCTCCACAACGTCAGCTACCGAGGAGTCGTGATCCGAGGGGAAGTGCACAACGGCTCTCCCTCCGTGGAGCCCACCTGGATGCCGAAGCTGTCGTTCTGGACGCAGCCCAAGGGAGAGGTCCACGTCACGGCGGCCCGAGGGGACGACGTGCTGGCCTACATCGAGATCGACGAGGGACCGTACCTCGTGAAGCCCGTCGAGGAGGAGTTCGACTCCGGCGAGGTCGCGGTGAACCTCCACGAAGCGAACCTGGTCTGGGTCGAGGCCGCCGGTCGCGAGGGCTCTGCCGAGGTGCACCTCGCCCACCTCTGGCGAGACCGAGGGACGTCCCGGGGACGGGGCGTACTCGTGCGCCTGGCGGTCGGTGCAGAGGTCACTCTCAGCGTGCAGGACCGCGCTCTGCGCGCCGTCGTCGTCCAGGGCACACCTCTCGTCTCCGCGGAGGGGCACGGAGGCGAGACGCGTCTCGCTGCTGGCTCCGCGTTCCACTCCGGTCCGGGCGGAAGGGCCGACCTGCGGTCCGAAGCCGAGGAGAGCGTCCTCTACGTGCGCAGCGAAGGCGAGGTCTTCCTCGAAGTGCGCTGACCTTCGCCGACCCGACGAAAAGAGCCCCGCCGGCGTTCGACCGCCGACGGGGCTCTCCTTCCGGAGCGCGGGGGCTCTAGGGCAGGCGGAACGAACGCGAGATGATGCTCAGCGTGCCGTTCGCCGCGGAGCCCACCACGAAGGCGAGGTGCACGCGGCCGGGGAGCAGGAAGCCCGAGGCCGGGCCGAGCGCGACGGTCGACGTGTTGTTGAGGAACACGGTCGCGCGGTAGAAGCCGAAGAGCGTCTCGACCGGCAGCTGACCGCCGTTCGTGAGGCCCTGGGCGAAGATGTCCGGGTACGGGAGGATCCCGACGCGGTCCAGCAGGAGGTCGACGGACGGAGCGGCGGCGGTGTGGTGCACGAGCGCGCGCGTCGCGAGGAACGGCGTCGGGGAGGGATCGACCGCGAACTTGCTGGCGGTCAGGCTGCCGTCTTCCGCGAGGTGGGCGACGATCGTCGCGACCTCACCCTCGGCGAGCGTGATGTTGGCCGTGATGACGGCCGGGTTCTCGCAGGTGTCGTCGTTGTCACCCGCCAGGGAGATGTCGACGGTGTAGTCGCCCGCGGGGACGCCGATCGGGTTGGTGATGGTGCCGAACGTGAAGTCGGCCAGAGCGCAGCCGCCGTTGAGAGCGACGTCGACGGGGAGGGCCTGGTCACCGGTGACGTCCCGGCCATCGATGCCGTGGACGACGATGATCTTCGCGTTGACGTGGTCGTCGGCGGCGAGGGCGCTGGTGGAGAGGGCGGCGAGGGAGAAGAGGGAGAGCAGAAGCTTGCGAAGCATTGCGTCGTGTTCCGGGGGAGAGAGTTGCGGCGTGTCTGCGGCGTTTGCTTCGCCACCGCCCCCAGCCCGGATGCACGGCCGTCCGGAAAAAAGACCTCCTTCGGCTCGGTTCGAAATCCCGCGGGAAAACCCTGATACCGTCGTTTTCGGAGGCCCTAGCCGTCGTTTCGTGCCGCGGCGATCAGGCCGACCTGCCGCCTTCGCTCGGCGCTCTGTGTCGGTCTCATCTTCGACTCATCGAGCGCCGCCTACCTTGCAGACCAACGACCAAGGAGGTCTGCATGGTTCCCCTGACTCGTCGACTCTCGTCTTCCGTCGCGCTCTTCGCGCTGTCCTCTCTCGGACTCGCGCGACAAGGCCTGCCGCCGCTCCCCCCGGTTCCTCAGAATCCGCCGACGGTGGAGAAGGCGCTGCTCGGCGAGGCGCTGTTCTGGGAGGAGCAGCTCTCCTCCACGCGCTCCGTCGCCTGCGGAACGTGTCACATCCCGTCGGCCGGCGGATCGGATCCGCGCTCCGGAGGCGCCGCGTCCCTCCACCCGGGACCCGACGGCATCGCAGGCACCGCGGACGACGTCGTCGGCTCGCCGGGGGTCGTACGCAACCAGGCGAACGGTGCCTATCGCCCGCACGACTCCTTCGGCCTCGGTCTGCAGGTCACGGGTCGCAAGTCCCCGTCCATGATCAACGCGGCCTATGCCCGCGAACTGTTCTGGGACGGACGAGCGTCGGGAGCGTTCGTCGATCCGATCACCGGCGTCCTCGCGATTCCGCGCGGCGGCGCGCTCGAGTCCCAGGCCGCCGGGCCGCTCGTCAGTGACGTCGAGATGGCCCACGAGGGGCGCGACTGGACGGAGGTGCTCGACCGTCTCGACCGGATCGAGCCGCTGGCCCTCGCGGACCGGCTGCCGGCGGACCTCGAGGCCTGGATCGCCGGCCGCAGCTATCCGGAGCTCTTCCTGGAGGTCTTCGGGTCCAGCGATCCGACCGCGACCGAGGCGCTGTTCGCGATCGCGACCTACGAGCGGACGCTGCTCTCGGACCAGACGCCGTTCGACGCCTTCAACGCGGGCGACCCGACCGCGCTGACGCCGCAGGAGCTGCGCGGACGCAACCTCTTCAACGGCCCCGCGAACTGCACGCGCTGTCACGGCGGTCCGCTGCTGACCGACGACCGGTTCCACAACATCGGAGTTCGCCCTGCGGCGGAGGACCGCGGTCGGGCCGCCGTCACGGGAGCTCCGCAGGACGAGGGCGCGTTCAAGACGCCCGGCCTGCGGAACGTCGCGCTCCGCGCGCCCTACTTCCACAACGGGCGCTTCGACACGCTCGCCGACGTCGTCGCCTTCTACGACCGCGGCGGGGACTTCGACGACAACCTGAGCCCCCTGATCGAGCCGCTCGGCCTCACGCCGCAGCAGCAGGCCGACCTGGTCGCGTTCCTCGATCGAGCGCTGACCGATCCGCGCGTCCTCGCGGAGACCGGTCCCTTCGAGAGGCCGCGCCTCGCGTCCGAGACGAACCGTGCACCCGTTCGCTTCGGTCGACCGACGCGTGGTTCCGGCGGCTTCGTCCCCGAGATGGTCGTGCACGAGCCCGGTCTGCTCGGCAACCCGAACCTGACCGTGGGCATCGAGGACGCGCTCGGTGGGGCCGAGGCGCTGCTCGTGATCGACACCGTGCGCCGTCCCAAGGGCCGTCTCGTCGGCGGAGCGCGTGCCTACCCGGCCTTCAGCGCGGCCCAGATCGTGCGCGGGTTCGAGCCTCTGCACGGGGTGGGCGAAGGCGCTGGCGCGGGCTGGAACTCCGTCTCCATCGCGGTGCCCGACGATCCCGCGCTCCTCGGCGTGCAGCTCACCATGCAGTGGGCGGTGTTCGACCCGGGCTCGGCCGGCGGCCTCGCCGCGACCCGCGCGGCCTCGATTCCGCTTTTCTGACCGACGACGGTCCGGAGCGGTTCCCGAAGGCAACGGCGACAGTCTTCGGGAGGAGCCGGCCCAGCGTTGCGACGCTCGGGCCGGCTCTGTTCGTTCGCCGAGAGGCTTGCGTGGCGGAGAGCTCTCGACTCCGCGGCCGTGCGGCGGGGACCAAGGGCGCGGACGTCGCGACGCTCACCGATGCCGTCCGCTCGGTCGTCGTCGCGAAGGACGGGAACGTCTTCGGGCGAACGGCGGTGTTCCTCGAAGGGCGTCGCACGCAGGTTCGGTCTACGCTTGGAGGCGGAATGACGCGGAAAAAGCTCTGGATCGGAGGATTCGTCCTCGCGGCGCTGGCGAGCTGTCAGCTGCTGCGCGACCGAGACTCTGGATCCGGTGGCGAGCCGCAGGAAAGCGCCGCGAGCGGGACCGAGGGACCTGCGACCGCTCCCACGACTCTGGGCCATTTTCGGACGCGGCACGGCACGCTGACCGTCCTGAGCACTGCCGACGGTGAGCGCTACACCGTGCGGGACGGGCAGGGGAACGTGCTCGCGAGCGACCTCACGGCCAACGAGTTGCTCGAGAGCCACCCCGAGTACCAAGGGCTCGTCGACCCGTTCGTCGGGATTGCGGGTCTCGGGTACTGACCCCTCGAGCACGCGTCTCTTCGAGAGCCAGTGCTCTCCTTGGCCTTGGAGCTCGTCCGCCCGGTTGGAGTGAGCCTATCGCAGAGGCACGACAACGGTCGTAGGGCTCTCCGGGCTCAGTTCGAACGAGAAGGAGGTCTCGATCGACAAGCCGGTGGACATCCCTTCGAGGAACACGCCGCGCCGCGCGGAGACCGGGAGTGTCACGACCATCTCGGTCCCGTTCGAGACGGCGATACCCAGTACGCGCTTGTCCCTCGTGCCGGCCCGGAACTCGATCGGCCCTTCACCGCTCGCGTCGAAGAACTCCAGCCAGCCCGTCGTCGGCCACGGGAGCTGCACCGAGAGAGAAGCGGCGGGCTGCAGCACCACGTCGAACTCCGTCCTCGCCGCGGGGAGCGCGACGCGGCGTGTCACGTGACCCTCCGCCCGGACGTCGAGCCAGGACTCGCTCTCCGGAGTTCGTTCGAAGCGATACGTGCCATCTTCCGTCGCACGCGTCTCTTCCAGCTTCCTGCCTATCTCCGCGGCCGACCTGGTGGCCCCTCGAACGTCGGCCAGTACGCGGCGGACGGTGACCGAAGCCCCGTCGAGGGGCTGGCCGTTCGCGGAGAGCACGCGTCCGGTTACCGACTTGTGGACCTCGGGGGACAACGTCAGCCGATGCTCTTCCGGACCCGCACGGCAAGTGAGCTCGGCGACCCAGCCGGTTGCGGGGTCTTGAGCGAAGACCCGATAGGTCGTGTCCGCAAGGACGGAGACGGAGAAGGCCCCCTCTCCGTCCGTGCGAACCGGGTCGCGGAGCCAGCGCTTTCCCAGAGCGGACTCCACACTGCGACTCGCGTTGCGTGGGAACCAGGTCTGCTTGGCGAGCCAGACCTCCGCACCGACGACACTCTCCCCGTTCGGGCCGACGACGACTCCGTCGATGGCCCCCAGCTCTCGATCGAGGACGAGCAGGAGGTCGTGCCCGGTCTCGGTTCCGCGCCGAACGGAGCCGACTCCGAACCCCTCGTGCACGGCCATGATCCAGTCCGTCTTCCTCCTCACGTTCGCGTTCGGAGCGGCGAGCGCGAAGGAGCCGTCGGCTTCTGACGTCGTGAGACGGCCCCTGCAGGCGACGAGAGCTCCCGCGACCGGGCGTCCCCGGCGATCGACGACGCGTCCGGTGAGGTCCGCCGATCCCCGTGCCTCGCTCAGCACGATCTCCCGGGAGAGCGAGGTCAGCGGGACCGTGAGCTGGTCGAACTCGAGGTGGTGAAAGCTGAGCACCGCACCCTCGTGGTCACCCACCCACAGCCCGAACCGACCTTCCTCGTCCGTGCGTTCTTTGGGCAGGTCCCGCCAGCGAGACCCATCCGTCGGTGGCTCCAGCTCGAGACTGCCGACGCGGAACGCGACCAGGACCCCCGCAACCGGCGCTCCCCGGGGCTGCACCGCCCGTCCGTCGCCCCACCGCGACGGCGCGACGTGATGTGACCGTGGTTGTTGCGACCACCGGTC
>CAZDYS010000186.1:0-7455 GCA_964509445.1 uncultured Planctomycetaceae bacterium | reverse complement strand
CTGCCGGCGGCCGGGTTCACCGACGTCCAGCTCTTCGAGAGCTGGCGCGACGTACCGCTGCGCCCGGTGGAGTCCTCCTCGAGCGACGTCGTGATCGCCCTCGCACGGCGACGCTCGGAACGATGAACGGCGCCCGGAACAACCCGCTGCGACGCTTCCGTCGCGGCGCGCTCGCGGGGCTGCTCTCCAGCCTGATCGGCAGCGTCGACCAGCTGGTCCTGGTGCCCCTGTTCCTGTTCGCCTGGAGCCCGGAGCTCTACGGCGAGTGGCTCACCCTGTGCGCGGTGGCGGCCTACGTCGTGTTCGCCGACCTGGGGCTCTCCTCCTACGTCGTCAATCGCCTGACCCAGGAGCACGCCCAGGAGGCGCGCGAGGAGTTCCTGCGGACGCTGCACAGCGCGCTCGCGTTCACGCTCACGGTCTCCGCAGCGCTCCTCGTCGCCGCCGTCGCCGCTGCGCTCGTCCTTCCGCTCGACGCCCTGCTCGGAATCGAGCTCCTGGACTCGACCGGGCTCCTCGTCACGCTGATCGCGCTGCAGTTCGTCCTGTCGCTCCCGCGCGGTCTCGTGCTCGGGGTCTACCGCGCCGTCGGCGAGTACGACCGGGGAGCCATGCTCGCCAACGTGCGGCGGGTCGCCTCCTGCGCGATCACGGCGCTCCTCCTGGCCGTCGGTGCGACTCCGCTCGTCGTGGCCGCCGGCCTCATCCTGCCGCTGATCGCCGTCCTCGCCTTCGCGCTCGTCGACCTGGGGCGCCGGCACGCCTGGCTGCGCTTCGGCGTCGGAGAGCGCGTGCCGGGCCTGGCGCGGACCTTCCTGCGCCCGTCGGTCCTGTTCCTGGGCGTCCAGCTCAGCCTGGTCCTGGTGCACCAGGGGAGCACGATCGCCGTGGGCGCTCTCTTCGGAGCGGGGGCGGTCGCGGCCTTCGCCACCACGCGCACCCTGGCCAACCTGGTGCGCCAGCTCACGGGGACGCTGTCCAACGCGCTGTGGCCCGAGCTCACGAGGCTCGCGGCCCAGGGACGCAGAGAGACCCTGCAGGAGGTCCACGGCGTGTTCGTGAAGGGCCTGACGGCGCTCGCGCTCACCGCCGCCCTGTTCCTCTCCGAGGCCGGGCCCGCGCTCTACGGAGCCTGGACGCGCGACGCGCTGGAGCTCGATCCCCTGCTGTTCGGCGGGTTCCTGTGCCTGATGGTCGCGCAGACGCCCTGGACGAGCAGCTCGTACCTGCTCCTCGCCACGAACCGGCACGAGGAGCTCGCCCGCCGCCAGCTCCTCGCCGCGGTCGCGGCCCTCACGCTCGGCGTCTCGCTCTCGGCCTGGTTCGGTCCCCGCGGCCTCGTCCTCGGCATCCTGTGCGCGGAGCTCACGCTCTGCGCCGTCCAGGTCCCGCGCAACGCGCTGGCCGTGACCGGTGGACGCCTCGGCCCCTACCTCGTCTCCGTCTACGGACGAGGCGCGCTCGTCGCCGCCCTCGCCTGGGGCGCACTGCGCACGATCGCTCCGCTGGAGCACCTCGATCCGGCCGCCGGCGCGCTGGCCACGGCGCTCTCATGCCCCCTGGTCGTGGGGTCCCTCGGCTGGCTGCTGTGGCTGTCGCCGCGCGAGCGCGTCCGCGTCACCTCCCTCCTGCGCGGTTTCCTCCGCCCGATGTCCGCCACTCCGCGCGGCAGTGCCTCATGAGCCTCACCGTCCTCCTCCCGGTCTTCAACGAAGAGCTGCACGTCGCGCGCTGCCTGGAGAGCGTCGTCGGCTGGGCGGACCGGATCGTGGTCGTCGACAGCTTCTCGACCGACCGGACCTGCGAGATCGTGCGCTCCTTCGCCGACCGCGGGGTCGAGCTCGTGCAGCACGCCTACGAGGGACCGGCCGACCAGAAGAACTGGGCCCTGGACGAGCTGGGGCTGGACACCGAGTGGGTGCTCTTCCTCGACGCCGACGAGTGGGTCACGCCGGAGCTCGCCCGCGAGATCCAGGAGCGCTGCCGCACGGAGAGCGAGGTCGCGGGCTTCCTCGTGAACCGACGCATCGTCTTCTTCGGTCGCTGGATCCGACACGGCGGCTGGTTCCCCAACTGGAACCTGCGCCTGCTGCGCCGCGGCCGTGGACGGTACGAGCAGCGACGCGTGCACGAGCACGTGCAGGTCGACGGACCGGTCGAGCGCCTCGCGGGCCACCTGGTGCACGAGGACCTGCGGGACCTCACGCACATGATCGCGAAGCACAACCGCTACTCGAACCTCGAGGCCGCCGAGTACGGCGAGGTGCGCGCAGGCCGATCGGACGGCTACGCGCGGCTCTTCACGCGCGACCCGCTCGCTCGCCGCCGCTGGATCAAGACCAAGGTCTGGCTCCGCTTGCCGTGCAAGCCGCTCCTGTACCTCCTCTGGACCTGCGTGTTCCGCCTGGGCTTCCTCGACGGCGCGATCGGGCTGCGCTTCCACGCGCTCCAGGCGATGTTCAAGGCGTTCGATCAGCACAAGCTCTGGGAGCTCGAGCGCACGCGCGCCGTCCCCGGACCCACCGGGGCGTCCCCGGAGCGGAAGGCCGCCTAGCTCCGCGCCGGCTGGCAGACCGGACACAGGTACAGCCTGCGGCCCCCGACCTCCAGCTTCTCGATCCGGCTCCCGCAGCGCCGGCAGGGCTTCCCCGCTCGCGCGAACACCGCGTGGCGATGGAACCGTCGCGGCTCCCCCGCGGCCTTGGCGATACGCACGAGGTCCGGCAGCTCCGTCAACCCACCGGTGCGGTAGGAGCGGCGGGTGACCTCACGGACCGAGCGCGCCAGGAGCGCGCGCTCCTCCGGGTCCAGGTCGCGCGGCCGGCAGTCGGGACGCAGACCGCTGAAGAACAGGATCTCGCTGCGCAGGTAGTTCCCCAGGCCCCCGACGAAGCCCTGGTCCAGGAGCAACGCACCGAGGGATCGGCCGCGGAAGGCCGTTCCCTCGAGGCGCTTCGCGATGCGCGCCGGGGTGGTGCGCGGCGCGAGCACGTCGGGCCCGAGCTTGCACAGGAACGGGTGACTCTCGAGACCGTCCCTGTCCAGGACGTCGATGTCCGAGGCGCTGAACAGGAGCGCCCAGGCCTTCGGGGTCTCGATGGCCACCCGCAGGCTGCGGCGCGTGTTCGGCAGTCGCTCCGGCTTCACGACCTGCCAGCGTCCGTAGAGCTGGTTGTGCGAGTAGAGCCACCGCTCTCCCTCGAAGGCCGTCAGCAGCGCCTTGCCGCGGGGCTCCACCGACAGGACCCGCCGTCCGCGCAGCTCCTCCTCGTGCTCCTGGAGACGCGCGAGCCCGAACCGCACGCGCTCCGCACGCTGACCTCGGATGGCGTCCGCCAGGCGGTCCGCCGCGCGTCGAATCTCGGGTCCTTCGGGCACGTCCCGTCCTTCGTTCGGGAGGGTCCGACAGGATGCAGCGAGCGTGTGCTTCTCTCCGCCGGCGAGGCGGCGCCGCCTAGTAGCGGGGAGCGAACAGACCGTCGATCCGCGAGGTGTCGCTGACGACGATCAGGTTGAGCACCAGGAGGCCGATCGCGGGCCCGTTCCCCTCCGGCAGCATCGTCACGTGGAAGGCGACGATCCCGAGGGAGAGCGGGAGCTGCATCAGGCCGGCCGCGAAGCGCAGACGAGGAACCAGGAGCCCGAACCCGATCACGAGGTGGCTGACGGCGATCCAGGTCATCAACCCGCCGGAGCGCATGCTCTCGAGGAGCTCGACGCCGGGCCCGGACCCCGCGGGAGCCATCTCGAACAGTGCGAGGAAGTGGTTCCCGCCGAACACCAGGAGCGGGAGCGCGAGCAGCGTGGCGCAGACGAGGCGGAGCTTCGACATGGGATCCTGTGGGGCCGGCCGGGGCGCGGGGCGTCCGGCCGGGCCGGAACGCCGGGAAGGGTCAGACGACGCTGTAGCTGGTGGCGCGGGCCTTGCCCTCGACCGAGATCGCGCCCTCGTCTCTCAGCGCGTGCAGCACCGGCCGCAGCGCGGCGGAGTCGGTCTCGAGCGCCTCGCAGATCTGTTCCGACCGCGAGCCCGGGTTCTTCTTGAGGAACGCGAGCACCTTCTTGCGATCCGGGGCCGGTCCGCTCGGGCGCCGCTTGCGGGTCCCCGCGGTGTCCGCGGACACCTCGACTCCGTGCAGGGCGAGGCAGGCCACGAGCGTCGCGCGCGCCTCGTTCAGGGCCGTGCGCGTGGCGGAGTCCTTGGTCGCCTGCGACGCCTTGTCGATCGCGCGGATCGCTCCGCTGACGTGCCGCAGGGCCGGGTCCTTGCGGGCCTTCTGCTGCTCCGCACGTGTCTTGATCCGCTCGATCTCCGCCTGCAGGTCGGCGATCAGTTCCTCGGGAGTGCGGCGCTTGCGCTTGGGCTTGTTGGGCATGGGCTGGAGTCGGTCTCGGGGGAGGCGCGGATGATAGGGCTTCGCTCGCGCCGCCTCGACACCCGGCGAGCATTCTGGGGCGGCGCGGCTACTCCAACCCGCCCTCCCCGGCGGGGGCCCCGATCCGCAGGGTGTTGCCGTCGAGGTCCTGCACCAGCATCTCGCGCATGCCCCAGGGACAGTCCGACGGTGGCTCGGCGATCCGGGCTCCCTTCGCGGACAGCTCGTCGTGCAGCGCCTCCAGGTCCGCGAGCGTCGCGACGTTGAGGAAGATCCAGCTCCCCGGCGACCCCTGCCGTTCCTGGCCGAGGAACAGCGTGACCTCTCCGCGCCGAACGCAGGCGAAGGTGGGGGCGCCTCCCTCGAACTGCGCCTCGTCGGACCACTGCCACTCCACCGTCCAGCCCAAGACCTCGCGGTAGTGCACCAGACTCGCGGAGAGATCCGAGACGGAGAAGATCGGCGTGCAGAAGGTGAAGGGAGGGGCGTTCGTCATGCCCCGGAGCCTAGCGCTTCCTCCCCGCGGTCCGCGACCCGGCGAGGCGACCGTCGAATGGCGAACGGCCCCCACCGGCGCCGAACGGGGTTCCCCGGTCGGGACGGAGGCCGCTCGTCCCCCCCGGGTCGAGCGGCCCCCGATCGACACTCTGGGATCAGAAGCGGAACGGGATGCGCACGAACTCCAGCGAGAGCTCCTCCGCATCCGGCTCGTGGGCGTCGGGACCGAGCTCGAAGACGACCTCGAAGCGCACGAAGCCGAGCGCCTGTCGGCCGAGCTCCGCGAGGTCGGAGGTCCACTCCGTGAGCGCCTCCTCGTCGGGCGTCCCGTCCTCGGCCCAGGGCGCTCCCTGGAACCGGAACCGGATCGAGCTGCCCTCCGGGAGCCGATCGAGCCCGGAGTCGCTCTGGACGCGGAACGCACGCGGCGTGAGCGTGACCGTGGTGGTCCCGCTGGCCAGGTCGAACAGGTTCGGCGCTCCCGCCTCGAGGTGCACCAGGAGCTCGCCGGTCTCCCCGTGACGCTCGCAGAAGCCGACCGTGAGGTCGACCCCCTCGGGGCCCGTGGCCGCGCTCTCGACGTGCAGCACGCCGCCGATCAGGAGCGCCGGAGTCCGCAGGTACAGGTCGTCGACCGTCCCGACCAGCTCGTCCACGCCGAAGCGCAGCGCGGTCCCGCTGGGCTCGATGCGCGGGAGCTCGTACGCGGAGAGCGTCACCGGGCCGAGGAGCGCCGGTCCACCGTCCACCACGCCGTCCTCGTCCGCGTCGAGCACGAGCCCCGTGGCGGGGTCGATGCCCGGGAACACGAACTCCAGCGGCTTCGGATCCTGGGTGCCGGACATCGGGGCGTAGCCGAGGGAGAGCCACGCGGAGCGCGCGCGGGAGCGCTTCTGGAACGTCGGTGCGACGACCTCCGGGGCCGGAGAGATGCGACTCCCGAGCACCGCGCCGCTCTTCAGGATGATCTGCGAGCTGGGGTCCTCGACGTGGATCTGCACGATCCCGGGTCCGCCGTTGCCACCCGCGGAGAACGGGCCGAAGGTCGGGTTGCCCTCGCCGCCGCGGCCCCCGAGCGCGGTGATCGCGTTCTGGCCGAGGTGGAAGAAGTCCACGACCTCGTCCGACTGCAGCACGATGTGCCCGCCGGATCCGCCGCCGGAGCCGCCGGTGATCACCTGGCCCTTCGCGCCGCGACCGCCGTCGGAGTGCAGCTGTCCGTTGGGGCCCATCCAGATCCGACCCAGGGCGCGGATCTCGAGGCCACCCCCGCCGCCGCCACCGGCCGCGCCCTTGCGCTCGTTGAGCGGGAAGATCGGGCTCGGGAAGGTCGTGTGCTGCACGGAGTCGCCGCCGGCACCACCGCCGCTGCCCGCGCACAGCTCGCTCAGCTCGCCGACGATCAGCGTTCCGTCCGGCCCGACCTGCAGGCCGTAGAAGTCGTTGTCGGAGCGTTCGTCGACCACGGCGCGCGAGCCGACCGCGCCACCGCGCGGCGTGGGGAGTCCGGTCGCGCCGCTGAAGGCCAGCGGGCTCCCGTCCTGGCCCGGCCGCGCAGCGAGCCCCGTGAGGCTCCCGCCGCGGTCCCGGCCGAAGGCTCCTCCTCCCCCGCCGGCGGCGATGAAGAAGAACGGGTCCCCGAGCCCGTAGGCGGACTCGCCACCCTGGCCGCCCGTGGAGCCACGCTCCACCAGACCCGCGCCGGCGTGACCGCTGGCGCCCCGTCCGGAGGACTCGACCGTGAGCGGGCTTCCCATGCCCCCGTCCCCGCCTCCGGCGAGGCCGGCAGCGCCGGGCGCCGGGTTCTCCACGTCACCGATGGTCAGGTTCAACGGCTCCGCGTCCTCGCCGCAGACGTCGATCAGCCCGTCGATCCGCACCTCGCCGGTCGCGAGGATGCGCAGGGGCCGCGAGCCGAGGACGCGCAGGCGGCCGCCCCAGCGAAGGTCGAGGTTGCGCACGTGCAGGACGCCGTTCTCGACGCGCTGCTCCAGCGTGGCCGAGTATCCCGGCCCCCCCTGCAGGACGGTGCCCTCCTGCAGGTCGAGGTGCACGCCGGAGGCGATGCGCAGGTCGAAGGCCCCCTCCGGGCCTCCGGTGCCCTCGAACCCGTCGTCGGCGACGAGGCGTCCTTCCCCCCAGGCGGCCGGCGTGTCGAGCGCCACGCGCTCGGGGTCCGAGCGGTCGACGTCGAACTCGGCGACCAGGGCGTCCGCGAACAGACCGTCGTCGAAGCCGGGGCCGGCGACGTCCTTGGTACGGAACCCCGCGAAGTCGGCCACGAGTGCGTCCGTCTCGTTCCCCGCCAGATCGCGGAAGCCCGCGCGCAGCGCGAGCCGGAAGGTCTCGTCGGCCGCCAGCACGTGGAGCGGGCGCACGCGCACCAGGGCTCCGGTCTCGGCGTCGTTCTCGAGCACCTCGGCGGTCGTGGGGAGCGCCGTCCACATCGCGAACCCGGTGGAGACCTCGAAGGCGAGGAAGGCCAGGTTCTCCTCGGCCGGGTCGATCGCCTCGTCGAAGCGCACCAGCACCGCCAGCTGCGCCTCGGCGTCCGAGGCCAGGTTCAGGGGGACGTCCGTGA